>JAUNWC010000317.1:0-273 GCA_030540495.1 Bacteroidota bacterium | reverse complement strand
CTCTGTCCTCTGCTATAATCATTTTTCTAATTTGAAATTTATTTCTTTAAAGCTTCTTGTCTTAAAATATCTCTTGCTTTGATATTTAACATTTCACTATCAAATTGTTCTTGCAATTTTTTACGTGCATTTGTTTCGTTTGTCAAGGTTTGTTGTAGTCCTTTTAGCAACTCTTCTTGTTGCTTATATTGTTCTTGCAATTTTTCACGTGCATTTGTTTCGTTTGTCAAGGATGTATCAAATGTTTGTTGTAGTCCTTTTAGCAACTCTTCT
>JAUNWC010000026.1 GCA_030540495.1 Bacteroidota bacterium | reverse complement strand
AAATAACACCACTGAAGTAAAGGCTTGTAGCAAAGACTCTACAAAAACTTGCTCTGGTGAGAATAAGGACTGCAAAAATCATCAGTCAAAATAATTCGTAATGAAAAAAATATTGGTTTTATTTTCTGTTTTATTTCTATTTGCTATAGCATACGCTCAGCAGGATACTTCTCAATGTCCTTTTGGAGGTAGGGAAGACTGCACAGGATATTGTGGTTTGTTTACTGATAACAATGGAGATGGCTATTGCGATTATTCTCTATTGACCAATCAGAAACAAGAAAACACAAAGCAAGAAAAGACAGAAAAAGAATACAAAACTCCGCCACCCATTGCAGAGCCTAAGGTTATAAAAGCGACGGATAATAAAGAAACAAAACAAGTTTCCACGCAAGAATCAAACGAAACAGAGAATTTTTTAACAGAATCAATAACTGAAATGCAAACTTCTGTTAGCAACACATCACAAACCAAACCTATAAAGTCTCACTCGCTTAGCCCATATCATTTTTGGTTGTTGTTAGTGCTAACACTTGTTCTTTATTTTTGCTCAGTTGCTTTGGTTAAGTATAAGATTTTGAAAAAAGCAACTCACAGAAAAATATGGAATCTTATTCTTCTGCTTACTTGTTTGGTTTCTTGTCTTTTAGGAATTTACATAGTTTTGGCAAAAATGTATGGTTGGGCTATGAATTATATGACTGTGTTAAAACTCCATGTAGATTTTGGAATAGTTATGACCATAGTAGCAATAATACATATTGTGTGGCATCTTAGGTATTTTAAAAATATGTTCAAGCATAGCAAGTAAGAAGATTATTTCAGAAAAAGTTTTTAGGGTGCAATAGAAAAAATCTAAAACTTTTCTGTCTTTTATGCTGAGTTTGAATTTGATTTGATGTAAAAATATTTGTATTTTATATTTTGGATGTTGCAAAGAATTTGTATTTTTGCAAGATATTTATGAAAGGGTATGTTTTTTGATGTTACTATGCCTTATGTTTAAAGAAAGTAATGTATTTAAAAAAATAACGTAATAAATGGAAAAGATAAGAATAGCAATTGCTGGTATAGGCAACTGTGCCTCATCTCTTATTCAAGGATTGGAATACTATTCTCACAGAGAAAACAATAGTAATGCTCCAGAGGGAATGATGGCAAAGAGTATTGGTGGCTATACGGCACAGGATATTGAGGTTGTTGCAGCCTTTGATATAGACAAGAGAAAGGTTGGTAAGACACTTGATAAAGCCATTTATGCCAAGCCTAATTGTACAATAAACATTGTAGAGCCAGATAAATTTCCAAAAAGCAATGTCGTGGTTATGAAAGCACCTGTTCTTGACGGTGTTTCTCCTCATATGTTAGACTATGAAAAATACCCTGAGGATACTACATTTGTTATAGACAATGAAACTCCCGAGGTGGATGTTGTAAAGGTATTGAAAGAGACAAAGGCTGATATACTTATAGACTATATGCCTGTGGGTTCAGAAGAAGCGGTTAAGTTTTATGCTCAATGTGCTATAGATGCGGGAGTTGCTTTTTGCAATTGCATTCCTGTTTTTATTGCTTCCGACCCTGAATGGGAACAAAAATTTATTGATGCAGGCTTGCCTTTGATAGGAGACGATATGAAATCTCAATTTGGAGCCTCTATTCTTTCTCAAATGTTGCAAGAATTGGCTTTTGCTCGTGGTCATAAGGTAAAATGTCATATTCAAGAAAATGTTGGTGGTAATACTGACTTTATGAATATGTTGAACCAAAATAGATTGAAGTCAAAGAAGATTTCAAAAGAAAATGTTATTCGTTGTCAAAACGATATAAGAGGAATACCTGTTGGAGATTCCTTCTTGTTTGCAGGACCAAGCAACTATATGTCCTACTACAAGGATAACAAAATAGCAAATTTCCATTTGGAATTAGAAGGTTTTGGTGGCTCACCTGTTACCTTTGATGCAAGACTTTCTGTTATAGATTCTCCAAACTCTGCTGGCGTTGTTATAGATGCAATACGTTACTTAAAGGTAGCAAGAGAGTTGGGTATATGTGGTTCTTTGAGAGGTGCAAGTGCTTTCACTCAAAAAACTCCTCCTCAACCAATGACCTTTGAGGATGCAGAATTTGAATGTAGAGAACTTTCTGCAAGAAGACTAACAGATATGACACGTTCTCAAGTAAAGAAATAATCTCATTTTTCAATAACGTTTTTTGGTAGGTTTCAAAAACATTGTTTTTGAAACCTACCTTTTTCTTTCAGCGATGTTATCACAATAACATATAGTGAAAAAACAAAAAGAAATTTGCCAAGACAATGTAGTTTCCAATAACACATTGACTCGGCAAATGATATAGGTACTTTAGACACATCCTATTCCTCGTCCAGCAGAGGACGTGTAGCCTTTTCTAAGAACCACTTCACATCTTCAGGCTCTCTATGTGTGCGAAAGATACTACGACCAGTCTCCAGTTTGCCAATTTCTACTATATCTTGCTCGCTAAGATGGAAGTCAAATATACTTAAATTCTCGTCCATGTACGCTTCATGTTCTGTCTTGCAAAGCACGACTATGCCACGTTGTGTAAGCCAACGAAAAATGATTTGTGCAGGAGTCTTGCCATATTTCTTGCCGATATTTACAAGTACAGGCTCTTCTAACAACTCAGGACGGCGCATCTGTCCAAGTGGCCCCCAAGCCTCTGCCTGTACGCCAAATTCCTTGCATACAGCAACATCAACCATCTGTTGATTATATGGATTGATTTCTATCTGATTAACAGCGGGCTTTATCTCATTGTGATAGATAAGGTCAATAAGCCTATCTCCTTCGAAGTTGCTTACTCCTATTGCACGAATTTTGCCTTGACGATAGAGTTCTTCCATTGCTCTCCATGTACCATAAATATCGCCAAATGGTTGGTGTATAAGATAGAGGTCAAGATAATCAAGCCCTAATCTATCAAGTGTCTTCTGAAAAGCCTTCAGCGTTGTCTCGTACCCTGCATCCTTAATCCAAAGTTTAGAGGTAATGAAAAGTTCTTTGCGGTCAATACCGCTCATCCTAATACCCTTGCCAACTTCTACCTCATTGGCATAGTTGCGGGCAGCATCTATAAGTCTATAGCCCTTGCGAATTGCCATAGCAACCTTTTCTGCACAACTATCTTGTTGAAGGTTAAGTGTGCCAAAACCTGCTATAGGCATTTGCACTCCGTTGTTTAATGTTACATATTCCATTTTCACCGTTTTTATTTGCTGTGCTAAGACAAAATTAGTAATTAATGCAAATGTCAGCACAAGCATTGTTTTTATTATTTTCATAGTGTTTAATATTTTACTTTATGTTCTTTACTCCTTACTGTACTGTATATTCACCACCCATAGCCCATGTTTGTCCGTATCTTATTTTTACTTTCTTTTACCATGGGAAATTGTCGGGGTCATTCTTTGAATTGGAACGCTGGTCGCGGTTTAGACCTGAGATAATTTCCATTTCAGCAGGCGAAAGTTCAAAGTCAAATATACGTATATTCTCCTCTGTATGAGCGTCATTATCACAACGAGGGATGGTTACTAATCCGCGTTGCATATGCCAACGAAGTATTACCTGGGCTATTGACTTGCCATGTCGTGTGGCAATCTCACCGATTACAGGGTCTTCAAGTACTCCTGTGATACCTTGTCCAAGTGGTCCCCATGCCTGCACCTGAATACCCTTTTGAAATGTATATCCTACAACCTTTTGCTGTGTCAAATATGGCTCAACCTCTATCTGATTAACCACAGGTTGTATGCGAGCATATTCCAAAAGGTCGTCAAGGTGATGAGGATTGAAATTACTTACACCAATACAGCGGATTAACCCTTTGTCAATATATTCCTCTAATATCTGCCAAGTCTCCTTTATTTTTCCCTCAACTGGCCAATGAATGAGAACAAGGTCAATGTAACCTGTAGCGAGGTCGGCAAGACTTTTGTCTAACGACTCTCTGACGGTGCCATTACGCATTTCTGTAGTATTTATCTTTGTAGTAACGAATAACTCTGAGCGGTCTATTCCACTCTGTCGGATACCTTCTCCCACTTCTTTCTCGTTTCCATAGCCCTGAGCGACGTCTATCAATCTAAAACCAACTTTGATAGCATAACTAACTCTCTGAACGGCATCTTCTTTAACGAGAAATGTGCCTACTCCTAATTGTGGCATTTCCATACCATTATTCAGTTTTACCATTGGAACTTTGGGTGTATTTTGTGCGTTTGCAATGAATATTGAAAATATCAAGGCAAGTATTGTTATTATTCTATTTTTCATTTTATGTTTGTTTTATTTTTTTGATTATTATTACTTTAATTTATTCTTTTCTTTGTATCTTTGCTATCTTATGACAAACATACAAGAAGTATATACAGTGCATGATTACAATCAGTGGGTTGGTGCTATAGACTATCATCCGCTTGTAAGTGTAGTTTGCTATGATGAGTTACCAAATATGCGTAATAGTTTTGTTCATTTCGGAGTCTATGGACTTTTTCTCCGTGATGACCCTGGCGACACCCTCCGCTATGGTTCTAAGCATTACAACTATGAGGCGGGCTCTCTTATCTGTGTTTCTCCCGGACAGTTTGGCGGTGCTGAGAATGAGGACTATGCGCCACACATACGTGGTTGGGCTCTACTCTTTGATTCTGCTCTACTTCGTGGCACTACATTGGAGAGGCGTATAGAAGACTATGGTTTTCTTGGTTACAACTCCAATGAAGCCCTTGTTATGAAACCCGATGAACGAGAAACTATAGTTGGTTGTATGAGATGTATGCGTGAGGAGATGAACTCTCAAAAAGATGCCGTGCAAGACAAGATACTTGTCGCTTACATAGAACTTGTTCTCAACTATTGCCTGCGTTTCTACAATCGGCAGATATCTGAGGATGTCTCTGTCGCCAATGACCTGCAGAGTCGTATAATCTCGGTAGTAAGGCAGTATTACGAACAAGGTCGGCAACTCCGTGAAGGTTTTCCTTCGGTAAAGTGGGTTGCAAGTGAGTTGTGCTTTTCGTCCAACTATCTTGGTGATCTTTGCCGTAAAGTAACAGGCTTGTCTCCAAAGACAATCATTACAGATTTTATCGTGCAAAGAGCGAAAGGCTTGTTGCAGACTGGTGAATCTATAAGCAATGTCGCTTACGAACTTGGCTTTAACTATCCTCAGCATTTTACGCGCTCTTTTACAAAGATTACAGGTATGACTCCAAGCCAATATCAATCTACCACTTCCTTGAAGACTCCACTAAAGCAGGATTTTCAGGATTACCTATAAGAGGTTGCTCACGGTTCATAGACGCTATAGTCTGCATCTCTTGTGGTGAAAGTTCAAAGTCAAAAATATTGAAGTTCTCCTCCAAGCGTTGCTTATGTACTGATTTTGGAATGACCACACATCCTATCTGTAACTGAAAGCGTAGCACCACTTGACGAGTAGTCTTATGATGAGCCTCTGCAATGGCTTTCAACTGCGGGTTGTCATACACTTCGTTGATATGTCCTTGCCCAAAGGGAGCATACCCCATGTGTTGCACACCATACTTGTCCATCCACTCTCTATTCTTTTCCTGCTGTGAATAGATATTAGTCTCAATCTGATTTACTGATGGCACTACTTCGTTGTAATTAATAAGGTCAATAAGCCGTCCAGCGTTGAAATTGCTTACACCGATTGCTCTAGCCTTTCCTTCGTGGTAAAGTCCTTCAAGGTCTCGCCAAGCCTTATATACATCACCAAAAGGCCAGTGTAGTAGTACAAGGTCAAGATAATCTGTATGTAGTCTCTCCATAGACTGCAAAACGCTTTCGTAGGCATTCTCGTAATTTCCCATCCATACTTTAGTCACAAGGAATATGTCTTTGCGTGGCACACTGCTTTCAGCAAGTGCCTCTCCTATGAACTGTTCGTTGCCATAGCCTTGAGCGGTATCTATAAGTCTATAACCAATTTCAAGGGCATCAAGCACAGACCGACGGCACTCTTTGGGATTAGTGGTTTGAAAAGTACCCAAACCAATTTGTGGCATTTCTATGCCGTTGTTTAATGTTACTTTTATCATAATGATAACGTTTTTTATGATTTCCGTTTGCAAAATTACACTAAGAATACTTGCTCTTAAAAGAATAATTACAGATATGCTAACCAAAAATACGGATATAAGATTTGACTTAGGTAACAATTTAAAAATAGAAATAATAAAAAGTTAAATGCTTGCAAATTATAACTAATTTATAAACCATACATACAATTACCTATCCCAACCTATAAACAGGCTATGTCTGTAACTTATGCTAACCTATCTCAACCTATAAAAACTTATAAAAATTTATAAAAAAATAAAATTTTTTATATCTTTGCAAATGGAATAATAAAAACAAAATAGATGATGAAACGTATTTTATTAATCGTGATGGCGATATGCTTAGTTGGTTTTACTGCTTGCTCACAAAAACAAGAAAAACAAAAGGAGGAAAAGCAAATGAAAAGTTTAGTTGCTTATTTTTCAGCCTCTGGAGTAACCAAAAAAGTTGCCGAACAATTGGCTGAGACTGCAAAAGCAGATTTAACAGAAATAACTCCGGAGAAAATCTACACTGAGGCAGATTTGGATTGGACAAACAAACAATCTCGTTCCACTTTGGAGATGAAAGACCTTTCTTCTCGTCCTGCCATAACAAAAAAAATTGACAACATAGACGAATATTCTGTTGTCTATATTGGTTTTCCTATATGGTGGTACACTGCTCCTACAATAATCAATACTTTCTTAGAAAGTTATAATTTTGAGGGTAAAAAAATTGTTTTGTTTGCTACTTCTGGCGGAAGTACCATCACCAAAAGCGTAGAGGATTTGCAAAAGACCTATCCAAAACTTAACATAGTAGGAGGCAAATTGTTAAATTCTCCAAACCAAACTCAGTTAAAAGAGTGTATTGACTTAGCAAAGTAATACAAAAAAACTAATTTAAGAGAATAAATAACCGTTTGTATAACAGTTATTTATTCTCTTTTTTAGAAAAAAACTTAAAAAAACATTTGCACACAATAAAAATTTGTACTAATTTTGCAAAGAAATAAGAAAGACTGCGGGGTGGAGCAGAGGCAGCTCATTGGGCTCATAACCCAAAGGTCGTAGGTTCGAATCCTGCCCCCGCTACAAAGATGTTTGAGAAGCGATGATTTTGTTTATCGCTTCTTTTTTTTTGTTAGTGTATTATGCAAGAGATGGATAACAACAGCGGAATAGTAGTACGTACCACAGGAGATAGTTACATAGTACGCACTTTGAATAATGATTTGCAAAAATGCTTTATCAAAGGCAATTTTAGAATAAAGGGCATCAAATCCACCAATCCTTTAGCCATAGGCGACAAAGTTCATTTTCTCAAATCTGACAATTCTGAATACGCTCTGATAGACAAGATTTTTGATAGAAAAAACTACATAATAAGACGCTCAACCAATCTTTCAAAACAAACTCACATAATAGCCGCCAATTTGGATAAGGTGTTTTTGGTAATTTCGGCTTGTTTGCCAAAAACAGAAACAATGTTTATAGATAGGTTTCTTGTTAGTGCCAATGCTTACAACGTGCCTGCCGAAATAGTCTTAAACAAAGCAGATATATACGATGAGGAGGCTATGCTATATGCGGGCTATCTTATGGAATTATACGAAAGCATAGGCTATAAATGTTGGTTAATTTCGGCAACTGAAAAAAAAGGCATCAACAAATTAAAAGAGAGTATGAAAGGCAAAATATCTATGTTTGCGGGCAATAGTGGAGTAGGCAAAAGTACGATAATTAATGCTCTTTACCCTGAGGCTCAATTGAAAACGGGAGAAATATCCTCCCTTCACCATTCGGGCAAACATACTACAACCTTTGCTCAAATGATAAGTTTTGAGGGTATAGACATTATTGATACTCCGGGAATAAAGTCTTTTGGTATGGTGAAAATAAGAAAAGAAGAGTTGGCGCTTTATTTTCCAGAAATGAAAGAAAGGTTAGAGGGTTGCAAGTACTACAATTGTACTCATATACACGAGCCACACTGTGCCATAAAAAAAGCGGTAGAGGAAGAGGAAATACCTTTGGAGAGATACAATAATTATTTGAAATTGATTACCGCCGATGATATGAATTAGATTTTTATTAAAAATATACTAACTTTGCAAAAAAATATAGAATGTTATGCATGATTCTTTAATACAAACGCTTGTTTTTCTTTGTTTTGTGGTGGTGATATTAGTTTTGCTTGCCCTTGACCTTGGAGTTTTTGAGAAAAAAGACAAGGTAATAAGCCTCAAACGAGCCACCATTACTACTTTTATATGGATGGGGCTTGCTGTACTTTTTGGCTTGTTTATTAGATTTTTTGGCAACCAAATACACGGCATAGAAGATATGCAAGCCTTAGTTGAAATGTCTTCAAAATACCATGAAAGTGGCGTCCTTAACAAAATTGCTACCCTTCCTTTTGACCAAGCAGTAGGTATTTACAACAAACAAATGACTTTGGAATATTTTACGGGCTATCTGATAGAATATTCTTTGAGCATAGACAATATTTTTGTAATGATACTTATTTTTTCCTCCTTTTCTATTCCACCACAATATTATAAAAGAGTACTTATGTGGGGAATTATCGGAGCAATGGCTATGAGGTTTATTTTTATTTTTGTTGCTGGTGCTTTGATAGCCAAATACGAATGGGTGCTTATGGTTTTTGGCATATTTTTGATTTATTCTGCTGTGTCTATGTTTCTTAAAAGGAATAAAAAAGAAGAAATGCACCCCGAGAATAACCCTATGGTAAGATTGTTTTCCAAATTCTTCCCCGTGCATGATACCATAGAAGACCATTCCTTTGTAAAACGTATAGAGGGCAAACTATTTATTACTCCTTTGCTTTTGTGTTTGGTTGTTATAGAATTTACTGATGTTTTGTTTGCCGTGGATTCCATTCCGGCTATTTTCTCCGTTACCAAAGACCCTTATATAGTTTTCTTTTCCAATGTGTTTGCTATTCTTGGCTTGCGTTCTTTGTTTTTCCTTATAAGTAGTATAATAGGTATGTTTAGATATTTGAAAATAGGTTTGGTATTTTTGCTTTTGTTTATAGGAGTAAAAATGATTTTGGAATGCGAGCCTATTAATTTTGATATACCTATACTTGCTTCTCTTTTGACCATAGTATCAATATTGCTTTTGAGTATATTGTTCTCTGTTTTGTTGCCAAAAAAGAAAGCATAATTTTGATTTTAAAGGAAGAAAACTTTTGTAAATAAAATAAATATTTATATTTTTGCAACTTAAATTAACATAGCGTATAACTATAAAAAATAAAACAAAAATGACAAGAGATACACAAATCTTTGACCTTATAGCTCAAGAAAGAGCAAGACAAACAAAGGGTATAGAACTTATTGCCTCAGAGAACTTTGTTTCTGACCAAGTTATGGAAGCCATGGGGTCTGTTATGACCAACAAATATGCTGAGGGTTATCCTGGCAAACGTTATTATGGTGGTTGTCAGATAGTTGACCAATCTGAAAACATAGCAATAGAAAGAGCAAAACAATTGTTTGGAGCCTGCTGGGCAAATGTTCAACCACACAGTGGAGCACAAGCAAACTTGGCAGTTTTCTTTGCTTGTCTTCAACCAGGCGAAACCTTTATGGGCTTAGACCTTAACCACGGCGGACACCTTTCTCATGGTTCTCCTGTAAATATTTCTGGTACTTATTACAGACAAGTTGCTTACGGAGTAAAAGAAGAAACTGGCACGATAGACTATGATATGATGGAAGAAGTAGCAAGAAAAGAGCAACCAAAACTTATCATAGGAGGCGCATCTGCTTATTCTCGCGAATGGGATTGGGCAAGAATGCGTAAAATAGCCGATGAAATAGGTGCTATACTTTTGGCAGATATTGCTCACCCTGCAGGTTTGATAGCAACAGGAGAATTAAACAACGCTGTAAAATATTGCCACATAGTTACCACCACTACACACAAAACCCTTAGAGGACCACGTGGCGGTATGATTATGATGGGAGAGGATTTTGAAAACCCTTGGGGCAAGAAAACTCCAAAAGGTGCTATAAAAATGATGTCCTCCTTGTTGGACTCTGCAGTCTTTCCAGGTATCCAAGGTGGTCCTTTGGAGCACGTAATAGCAGCCAAAGCCGTTGCTTTTGGTGAGGCACTTACTCCTGCTTACCACGAGTATATCAAACAAGTAAGAAAAAATGCTTCCACTATGGCAGCAGAATTTGTAAAAAGAGGCTACAAAGTTATCTCTGGCGGTACAGATAATCACCTAATGCTTATAGACCTTAGACCTAAATTCCCAGAACTAACGGGTAAGGTTGCTGAGAATACTCTTGTAAGAGCCGATATAACTATAAATAAAAATATGGTTCCATTTGATTCTCGTTCTGCTTTCCAAACCTCAGGTATAAGAGTAGGTACTCCTGCCATAACTACACGTGGTTTGAAAGAAGACGCTATGCCAGAAATAGTATCTATGATAGACGCTGTACTTTCTGACGTAGAGAACGAAACATTGATAGACAACACTCGCAAGAAAGTAAACGATATGATGCAAAATCGTCCTTTATTTGCTTGGTAAGAAAAAGTTGT
>JAUNWC010000316.1 GCA_030540495.1 Bacteroidota bacterium | reverse complement strand
TGGCGTGCGAATACGTTTAGAAGAATGGAAACGTTATTTTCCCAACTTAAAAGGACAATATGAGAAATCAGCAAAAGTTGATGAGGATAATTTCTTTAGAGACTATTCTGTACATGCTTATTTAGAAAGAACTTTGAATAAGGAAAGATTGAAAGAGAATACTTTCCAAGGGTTACCCTATTATTCTAACGAGTTTTTCAAAGAAACTTCAGAGAAAGATGTAGATAAAGCTATAGATGATATAACAAGAGACTTTAAAGGAAATAAAGGTAAGTATCAGTTTTATACTGTTACCGAAAGTCGTATCATGGAGAATAATTTTAGATATAAACGTAATAAAGACTTTACTCCAAGACCAAATCAACAAGAAGCAATAGATAATTTTATCAATGCAGTTAATAAAGGTAGAACAAACCTTTTGATGTATGCCGTTATGCGTTTTGGCAAATCTTATACTTCCTTATGCTGTGCAAAGGAGATGAACGCAAAATTTGTTGTTGTAGTCTCCGCTAAAGCAGATGTTAAGCAAGAATGGAAAGAAAATGTTGAAAGTATTAAGCAATTTGATGGTTATTGTTTTCTTGATACTAATGATTTGGCAAAAGAAGATGGTAAAATCTCAAACGTCCTTAACAATAATGAGCGAGTTGTTCTTTTTCTTACTTTACAAGATTTACAAGGCGAGGATGTAAAAGAAAAACACATACAAGTATTTGAAAAAGAAATAGATTTGCTTATTGTGGATGAAACTCATTTTGGAGCAAGAGCGAAAGAATTGGGAAAAATACTTTTAGAACAAGGCTTAACAAAACGACAACAAACATCTGAATTAAAAGCAATAGATGAAGATGAGATAATAGATGATAGCGAACAAATAATAAAACAAATAAAAGCAAAAGTTAGATTACATCTTTCCGGCACTCCTTATAGAATCTTAATGAGTGATGAATTTACGAAAGATGATATTATTTCTTTTTGTCAATTCTCAGATATTTATGACGAATATAATAAATGGAATAGCGATAAAAATAATTTAGATAAAGATGAATGGGAAAATCCTTATTATGGTTTTCCTCAAATGGTACGTTTTGCTTTCAATCCTAACGAATCTTCTATAAAATGTATGGAAGAAATGAAAAAGCAGGGTGTAACATACGCTTTATCTAAACTATTTGAAACAAATACATTATCGCTAACTTCAAAAGAACATTATAAATTTAAGAATGAAAAAGAAATTTTAGATTTATTTCAAATAATAGACGGAAGTAAAGATGATGAAAATGTTTTTGGCTTTTTAGATTATGATGGAATAAAAAGCGGTAAGATGTGCAGACATATTGTTTGCGTTTTACCGTATAGAGCAAGTTGTGATGCTTTAGAAAAACTTTTAAAAGACAATAAAACACTATTTAAAAACCTAAATGAATACGAGATTATAAATATTTCTGGTAAAGAAGGCAAAACACACTATCCAGATACTAACTATATAAAAGCAAAAATAAGTGATTGCGAGAGTGAAGATAAGAAAACCATTACTTTGACTGTTAATCGTATGCTAACTGGTAGTACGGTTAAAGAATGGGATACAATGATATTTCTAAAAAATACTACATCTCCGCAAGAATACGACCAAGCAATATTCCGTTTGCAGAACCAATACATGAAAACTCTTATTTCAAAAGAAGGAAAAGAAATAAAGTTTAACATGAAACCGCAAACATTATTAGTGGATTTTGACCTTAATAGAATGTTTGTAATGCAAGAAAGAAAGTCTCAAATTTATAATGTTAATACAAAGGAAAGAGGAAACAATGAA
>JAUNWC010000025.1:9317-10890 GCA_030540495.1 Bacteroidota bacterium | reverse complement strand
GTTTCTGCGGTAGATAACGTACTTGTTAATCCTATTGTCAGGGTAGCCGGTGATGATGTCGGAAGCCAGACCGTAGTTAAAATGATTGAAACGTCAAGAGATGTATATAAGATTGGCAAAACGTCAGCAAAATACGGTTATAAGACTACAAAAACAATGTATAAAGCAGGACGAAATACTGCTAAATATAGTAAAAAAGCAGCCCAGACGGCTTACAAGTACACAAGACAAGCCGTTCAAACAACCGTGAAAGCTACAACTAAAGCCGCACAGACAACAGCTAAGGTAGCAGTAGTTACAACTAAAACCGTAGCTTCTGTAATAGCTAAAGCAATTGCCTTTATTATAGCTAATCCATTAGCTTTTTTTATAGCTCTTATCATTCTTGTTGTTGTTATGATTATTATGATGTTCGGCTCTTTTATGGGTGGAGCAACTGAATATGCTTCATACGAGGGAGCAGGAAATTCTGCAACTATGACAGTTAATAATTATTCCGCTATCTACGATTACACGAATAAAGCTATAGCTAAAAGGTGTTTAGATTTATTTAATTTGCAAGATACTTGGACTGGATTTCTTGAATACCATTACAAGTATAAAATTGAAAAAGATGACGGAACTTATATTAACTCTACAACCTATCCAATAGCAGATGTAGCTCCAATTATGGCATATCTGAGTGTTAATTATCAGTCTTATACTCTTACAGATGATGTAAAGACTGAGATTGATAATATAGTACATAACCTATATACATTTGATTATCAGATTGAATCTTGTACACATACGGTTGACCACGGTTCAGGAAATATTGAATATATTTACGGTCAGAAAGTAACTTATACAATTACATATCACAATGCTGCTAAATTCTTTGAAGAAAACGGCTATATAGCTTCTGAAAAAATGGCAGCTTACAATGCAGTTAAATCCTATGGCGATATATCTTATTTTCGTATGTATAATCTCTTCGGAGATAAGAATTGGCACGAATGGATTTCTGAACAATACGGATATTCTGTTGTTGCAAAATACAACTATAATACAGAAAAATACGAGTATGAAATGATAGAGTTAGACTACTGTACTTTAGATTACCGAAATAAAGACAATGAAACAGCTCCTAATCTCTATTCCCCTATTAATGGCAAAGTAACATCAATAACTGAAACAGATGATTATGATAAGGTTATTACTATTAGAGATAGTGCAAATAATCTTGAATTTACTATTATGGTGGAGTTTGAGGAATATATAAATATGATGGTAAATCAAGGAGATACCGTTGTTGCAGGTCAACAGATAGCTACTCGTAATTATAGTATTGATATTAAGTGTAAATCTGACGGAAATAAAATCAGTCCTATGTTGATAATGGAGTATTTTCAACACGCAAATTAAAAGGAGAATAAATATGGAAACTATAGAAATGCTCAAAGAGAAACTCGATAAAGAAAAAGTGAAAAAAGCAAAGGCAGAGGAAAATATTAAAAAGCTCGAAGCAAAGATTGAACAGGCAGAAATGACTGTAATTAGAGCTGCTATGAAAGAATATAATGTTGACATTGCC
>JAUNWC010000025.1:0-9307 GCA_030540495.1 Bacteroidota bacterium | reverse complement strand
CAAAAATAATAGCGTTACTGAAATGGTACAGAAATATGAAGAAAATCAAACGTAATAAAAACAAGCCGCATTGGACTGAAAAGGTCGGTAATAAATTAGGAAAGCAGGTTAATAAAGTATCTGAGAAAATTTCCGGGAACAGAAAGGCTCAGATAACAATTATAGTTGTATTACTTGCAATTCTTTTTATTTTTATCGTACCGATACAGAATAATATAATCACGCTGATTATTCTCGGTGTCCTTGTTTTGCTGTACTATATAATTCAAAAGAAATCTAAATTGTAACTCACTTTTTAAGCTGCAGCTGTTCATCAGAAAAAATCAACCGGGAACAATTGAGTTACAAAAGGATTGGGGGTGGTTGTGTGTGATTATCTGTTTTGTTACCAAAAAGCGTAATTGTTACTGGACGAATATGTACAAAGATTTAGAAACGTTTTGCAAAGAAAATCCGACTAAAAGAGTAATGTTTGCATTTGAAGAAAAGGACGATTTGCTTAATGGTGACATAATTCTTAACGGTAAATCTTTGTTATCAAAACAAAATAAAAAGGTGGTTACAAAAAAATGAAACTTGTAATAGCAGAAAAGCCGTCAGTAGCTATGTCGATTGCAGGAGTTATCGGAGCGAAAGAAAAGCAGGACGGTTATTGTCAAGGTAACGGCTATATTGTGACTTGGTGTGTAGGTCACTTAATAGAGGGAGCTTCGCCGGAAGAATATGACTCTGCGTATGCAGAATGGAATTTAGATACATTGCCTATTTTACCTCAAAAGTACAAATTGGTTGTATCTCCGAATACTGAAAGTCAATTTAAGATTGTCAAAGAATTAATGAATAGCAGTGAGGTAACAAGTCTTATCTGTGCCACTGACGCAGGACGTGAGGGTGAGTTAATATTCAGGCTTGTATATGAGGTTGCAGGTTGTAAAAAGCCTTTTGAAAGGCTCTGGATTTCTTCAATGGAAACGCAGGCTATTAAAGATGGATTTAATTCACTCAGACCGGGTTCAGATTACGATAATCTATTTAAGTCTGCATATGCAAGAATGAGAGCTGATTGGTATGTAGGTATGAATTTCAGCAGATTATTTTCTTTACTTTACGAAAACAGATTATCTATAGGCAGAGTCCAGACTCCTGTAGTGAATCTTATTGTACAGCGACAGCTTGAAATTGATAATTTTAAGCCTGTTCCCTATTTCATTCTTGAAGCTGATTGCGGTGAGTTTATAGCTAAATCTGATAAGTACGATAAAAAGGAAGTAGCAGAAGCATTAACTCAAATGTGTAACGGCGAATCCGGTAAAATTACAAAGTTCGAAGAGAAACAGCACAAGGATAATCCCCCTACCCTATTTGACCTCACTACTTTGCAACGTGTAGCTAACAAAACTTACGGCTACACAGCACAGCAGGTGCTTGATACTATTCAATCATTGTACGAAAAAAAATTGCTTACATATCCTCGTACCGATAGCAAATATCTCACAGATGATATGATAAGCAGTACCGGGGAGCTTGTGAAAAATCTACTGCAAAGCCACTTGATAGATAACAATACGAAGTCCTACGTTGATAAAGAGAAAATCTGTATTGACAAAGTTGTCGATAACAGTAAGGTATCAGACCATCACGCAATTATTCCTACCACAACTCTTCTTAATAAAGATATAAGCGATTTATCTAAAACGGAATTGAATTGTCTTAATATGGTTATCTACAGACTGATTGAAGCTACATACATTCCTTGTGTTTATAATGAAACGTCTGTAACTCTCGAAGTCAACGGCAAGGAGTTTTTTGCTAAAGGTAAAAAAGTTATTGATTCAGGATATAAAGTTATTTTCAATAATCTTTTACAGAGTGAAGAGGAAAACAGTGTTACTCTCCCCTCTTCTGTAGAACTTAACAGAGAATATGCCAATGTATCGGTTTCAATGGTTGAAAAGAAAACTACTGCTCCAAAGCCTTATGATGACAGTAGCTTGTTATCAGCTATGGAAAATGCCGGAAAACAGCTTGATGATGATACTCTAAAAACTGTGCTCAAACAGTGTGAGGGTATCGGAACACCTGCAACAAGAGCAGGAATTATAGAGAAGATTATAAAAACTAAATATGTAGAGAGAAAGAAAAAAGCTCTATACCCTACGCAAAAAGCCTTTGCTCTTATCAAGGTTGTTCCGGATAAAATTAAATCAGTTGAACTTACTGCAAATTGGGAACAACAGCTTGACTTGATTTCAAAAGGCAAAGTTTCTGATGATGATTTTCTGAACGAGCTGTTTATCTATATTGGAAATACCTGTAATGAATGTATCAGTCATAGAAAAGAGGTTGACAAGACTGATTTCAAGCAGGATAATATAGTAGGTAAGTGTCCTCGTTGCGGAAAGAATGTACTTGAATATCCTAAGTCATTCACTTGTGAAAGTGGTAAAAATGGCTGTGGATTTACAATGTGGAAAAATGACCGATTTTGGAGTGAAAAAGAAAAAACCTTAACAACTGCAATGGCTAAAAAGCTATTATCAGATGGTAAGGTGAAAGTTAAAGGTTTGTATAGTCCTAAAAAGGATAAAAAATACGATTGCACTGTAGCTCTTGTTGATACAGGCAAATACGTAAATTATAAACTATTATTTTAATGAGGTTGTCATATATGACCAAAGGAACGGTAATAAAGGAATTATTTACAAAGTGTATTCTCCCTCTTGCCTATTGTGGAGCAATCATCTTTACTTTTTACAGTATAAGTACATTGGATAATGTAAATATACTTACTTACATAATTGTAGCTGTTGCTTTTGGTTTGCCTGTAGGAATTAGAAAGATGTTCCTTTGGTTAGTACCCTCTTTTAGTGACTTAGGTACAGGAGCTTGTATTATTATACTTGATTTTATTATTGGTGGATTTATTGGAGTCTTTATGCTTGTATGGTTTTTCATCAGAGGAATGTGGTACATTCCGTTGACGATTTACAGGTGTTTTAAGGTCTAATAATTGTGTTTTTTTCGTAAAGCGAAAAAGTAACACAAAGTTTAATATTTACGGACTATAAAAAAACATTTTTTGTAGTGTCCGTAATTGATTAAATCAAACGGTCGTTTAATTTAATTACATTTTTAGTATAACATAAATTTTTAGAAATACAATACTTTTTGTGGTATTTTTGGAAATTTTTAACATTTATGTAGTTTAGTGTAAAAATGACAATGTTGAAACTATGTTGAAAATAAAATACTACATATTGACAAATAAATATTCTTATGATAAGATATTGAATGTAAATAAAAAAAAACACCGCCGAAGCGGTGTTAATATTCAAAGTCCACGCTGGATTGCCGTCCTTTGTGGATTTAACTATGAAGTAAAATCAGCCGTACCTCATAGCCACCTACGGAAGTAGCTGCAACTACAACCATAAGCTGTATTAATTACAGTTATATTATATATTAAACAAAACCTATTGTCAATACTTTTCTTAATAATTTATAGACAAATAGTATTAGTTTTAATTTATAAATACATAAGGTTCAGGCTATCAGGATTTACTTCTGATAGCCTTTTTTATTTACAATAATCGATTGTAAATGGGTATCCCCCATCTTACATATATTCAATTTAATAAGCACAGTGTAGCTATTGTTATTTTTTACTTTAAAAAAGTAAAATCTGTAATGGCTTTTTAAAGTGCAACTATTTTCTATTTAAAATTGTATAATTCTGTTATTTCAGAACAGTAGGCTGTATCTTGTTTCTTATTAAAAAAAAGAAAAAGAGGGTATGGCTTAGTTAAGTGCAACCTTTTTTTAAAAAATCAGGATATAAATGCAGTTCTGAAATAACTGAATGAGCAAAACAGTAAGCAGCTTTACTGCGGACAAGCTGCACTCGCCCATTTAGTTAATATGGGAGTGCTACAGAACAGTACCAACTATACTTTTCTGTAAGCTATCAGGAATGACGATACCTGTATAAAAAATGGTAGAATAACCGCACTCACTCATTAGAAGCGGTTCGGCTCTCTTATATGCCTATTTACCCTTATAAGAGATAACGTCAGGGGTTGTAAGTGGAAGAAAGACCTCAATAAGCCTAACCTGCTTTATCTGGCGATAAAAGCAGTACATTGGTTAAAACTATCCCACGGTGGAATTGCACGGAGCAGGACGGTTGTAACTGCTCAGGAAACACGCATACATAGGGAAACCTTAAACAAGTTGAAGATTGGTGCTTGATGCTTGGTAAAGCGTGCTGATAGCTGTTTCAGTTGTCAGACTCAGGGTAAACACACGGAATACGGAATACGGATACCTCAAAAATAAAAAAGGTATGTTTGTGCGGGCAGAGTGTTCTATGTTTTTTACATAGGATACCTCTGCCCAGCCGAGCCGAGCCGTTGCCTAAAAATAAGGAAGTTTACCACCTGCGATATTTAAAAGTCAAGTGTAAAATGAAAAAATCTTAAAAAATAATAAATGTATCTCATCTGACCATCTGCAGAACTTCTGATGAGCGACCCGGCGAAAAATAATTGAATTACAAAATCGGCTTTTAAGAAACAATGAAAACTCGGCTGAAACTCAACTCATAGTATTTCATTTTCGACTTTCTTTTTTACCGTATATAGATTGTTTTGTTTTTATGAACGGTATCGAGTTGTAATAAAAGTTTGTTTTAGTAGTAAAATATCAATAGAAGTGTTGACAATTTAGAAGTATTATAGTATAATAGTAAATGTAAGGAAGAAGTAATTTTATAATACTTCTAATTAATAAAGGAGATATTGAAATGACTAAATATGAGCTTCTTACAAAAGATATTTCACAAGCTATTTACGAAGCTAAAGCAATTGCGAAAGTAACTAATGAAAAAGGAACGTGTAATTGTGATTTTGCAATTGTTCATCTTCCCCGATGGAATCATAAAAAGGTTTTTGAAGCCGTTGAACGAGCTGGTACAACAGCTTTGTATTTTGATGATTGGAAAGGTTTTGCTATTGTTAATCCTGTAAGCGGTCAGGGCAACAGACGAACTGAACAAGCTGAAACAATATATGAAGTAATGCAAGAACTCGGTTATAATGTTTCTTTTTATTGCCAGACCGATTAACTATTTTTTCAAAAATAGTTTTCTTTAGATTTAAGTTCTTATAAGAAGTCCGTATTAATGACACACGTTGATTTTACGGATTTCTTTTTTTTATAAAAATTCTTAAATAGTATTGACAATTTAGAAGTATAGTAGTATAATAGTAAATGTAATAAGGAAGTAAAATTATAATACTTCTAATACGAAAGGGGCAATTATTTTGAGTAAAATTAAAGTGTTGGTAGTAGAGCCAGAACGTAAGCCTTATGTTAAGGTTATTGAGCATACGTTAGAAAATCTACAGAGCATTGTAGGCGGTCATATTGAGGTTGTATATGATGTGACCAATGAAAACGTTGCTTATGTTGTAAATGAAGAAGGTAAAATAAACGGTTCTCAATTTAATCGAGCTTTGTATTTTGACGGTACTCTGGTTGATTATATTTTTGGTACTTTTTTCATATGCGGTGTTGGTGTTGATGATTTTATTGATATTTCAGATGAAGATATTACTTCTTATAGCAATCTTTATCAGCATAAGGAATATCTGTTTTGTAGCAGAGGGAAAATTAAACATATTATTTGTAAGTGATTTTCAGCTGAGCTATCGGCTATACGGGCAACTTTCAATTCTTTGTTCTTAAAAAAATAGAAGTAAAATATTAATAGAAGTGTTGACAATTTAGAAGTATTATAGTATAATAGTAAATATAAAGAAGAAGTAATATTTAATTACATTTAAATAAGTAAAAGGAGAAAATGATTATGTTAAAAATTATAGGCGAAAATGTTGTAAAGGTAGGTCATCAGTTCGATTATGAATTAGAAAATGGAGTTTTACTTCACGAGCAGGAGTGGAATGGTGAGTGTTACACCGTAAAAGAAAACGGAAACGAAAAACGCTATTTCCCGATTTACTCTGATGAAGAGAACGAAAACGGTGGATTCGATATTATAGGCTTTGAAGATTAATTTTAGTTCCTCAATCTGTTATTTTTGTAAAGCAGGTTGAGGAATGAGGAAATATGAAAGGTTGTTGTATATGAAAATTATAACAGTTGCTAATCAAAAGGGTGGAGTTGCAAAAACAACTACAACTGCGAGTTTCGGTTATGAGTTAGCAAAGAGGGGATTTAAGGTTTTATTAATTGACCTCGACCCTCAAGGTGATTTGACGTATTATTTTAACTGTAATACTGACGATACCACCAAAACAATGTATGATGTTCTCTGTGGTTCAGAAAGTATTAAATCAATTTTAATTGAGGTTGACGATAATTTATGTATTGCTCCATCTGACTTACTCCTTGCCGGAGCAGAACAGGAGATGAATAGAACTGGTAAAGAATATAAGCTGAAAGAAAGCATAGAAGAGCTTGAAAATTATGATTATATTATAATTGATACTCCCCCTGCTTTGGGAATTTTAACTGTCAATGCTTTTACGGCTGCTGATGAAATTATTATTCCATCAAATGCAGGTGTTTTCTCAACTAAGGCTTTTGTTCAGCTTGCTAATACAATGCAAGGAGTAAAAAAATACTTTAATTCTAATCTTTGTATCGGCGGTATTTTGATTACACGTTATAATCCTCAAACAAAAATTTCTAAAGCTATAAGAGAAATGGCTGAAAAGATGGCAATTCAGCTTAATACGAAAGTTTTTAATACTTATATAAGAACTGCTATAGCTGTTGAAGAAGCTCAGTACGAACAAGTCATTATTGATGATTATAATAAAAATTCTACAGTGAGCCAAGATTATAAATCCTTTGTTGATGAATACTTAAACTAAGCGGAGGGAAATTATGAAGTACATTTACAGCGATTTGATAAAGAAAGTGCTTTTTGAAAAATATGGTATTGATATTTCTGACAATTCGTTATATTGTAACTTTAATATTACCAAAGCTGACCTATATACAGCTATGGGTGTTTTGTCTGTATTCCGTGGTAATGAGCAGATAGATTTTGAATTTAAAATTAATTCTGCTGTTAAACCGGAAAAATGTACAATTGAAAAAATATAGTTTTCTGCAATTTTTTATTAAATAAAATAAGGAGAGATTGAAATGGCAAAAAAAGAGTTTGGAAGTAAGGTTGACCATCTTTTAGGCAATTACTCAGGAGAGGTAGAATCTGAAATAAGAAAGAAAAAAAATACAACTGCAGGTGGAATAAAAAGAGCATACTATTTAACTCCGGAACAGGATAGAGCTATTGCACTCAAAGCAGCTACAGAGGGAATGAAGAAAAACGAAGTTGTGCAGGAAGCACTTAATCAGTATTTAGCTGATTACTTAGAATAAGGTAACAGAGAAGAGCTGGGGGCATATAAAGAGCATACTATTTAACTTTGGAAAAGTTTATCTAAATTAAAGATAGAAGAGGTGAAAAATGGGGATATGGGAACAATAGAAAGTAAAAAGAATTATTATACTTGTGAAGATTGCATACATTGTGTGCTATGCGAAAATACATCTGATTTATTAGCTCCCGAACTCTGTGATTTCTTCAAAGACCGTTCAAAATTTATAATATTGACAGATAGATATAAAAGCGAGGTTCTATCAAATTTGAAGAAAGAGATAACAAAAATTAACGAAGGACTTTTCTGGGCAAATGAAAACAGCACTCGGGAATACAAATATTCTGAGATGTTGGAAATAAAAGAGGTGTTGGCACAGGTATATGACATAATATTAAATAAAAGTCTATAGTATATAAAGGAAGAAAAAAACTGCTCATTTTGTGGGCGGTTTTTTCTTTTTTATTTTACGGTATTGAAAAAACATTTTAGCTATGCTAAAATGGTAGTACGGTAAGAATAGAAGTTTAGCAAGCATTGCAAGTGTGTACACACTTGCGAACAGACGAAAAACTGTCACCGGCAGTTTTTCAGTCTTTGCTTGTTGGTGGCAACGCCCCCAAACCCCTTAAAAATTGTTTCACGGAAAACAATTTTTATTAGCTAATACTGTAAGGAGTGAGTCTGTTGGCAAACAGAAACCGTCCATATCAAATTAAATTTAATGTGACTGAGGAAGAAAAAGCACTCATAGACAAAAAGCAAGGGCAGTCAGGAATAAAAAGTAAAAGTGCTTTCTATCGAAAAATGATAATAGACGGTGTAGTAATAAATACAGATGTATCAGCTCTAAAAGATGTTACCGTTGCTATAAATCGAATCGGTAATAACGTAAATCAGATAACAAGACGTGCTAATCAGAACGGCAGAGTTTACGAAGAAGATATAAAAGAAATAAGTGAGAAGATGGGCGAAATATGGCTATTGCTAAAATCCACGCTATCAAGTCAACTGTAAAGAAAGCGATAGACTACATTACAAATCCAGATAAGACAATTTTGCCAGACGGTACACAATTAGTATCGTCTTTTAGTTGTGCAACTGAAACTGCAGATATTGAATTTAATCTAACTGTGAATCTTGCAAATGAACTTAACGGCGATTATTCAAAGACAGGTGGAGCAAATAACCTTGCTTATCATATGGTTCAGAGCTTCGCTTTGGAAGATAATAAAAAGGTAACACCGGAGAAAATTCACGAGCTTGGAAAACAATTTGCGGAAAGGTTCTTACAGGGAAAACACGAGTATGTAATAGCAACTCACGTTGATAAAGGACATATTCATAATCATATAATCTTTAATGCTACTTCGCATAAAGATTATAAAAAATTCAGAAGTCAGCCATACAAGACAGTTGCAAAAATCAGAGAAATCAGTGACAAAATTTGTGAGGAAAACGGATTATCAGTTATTCAGACTAAGGGAATAGGAAAGTCTTATAAGGAATGGCAAATTACCAAAAGTGGTGGTATTACTTGGAAAGATACGATAAAAAATAAAATTGATGAAATTATACCTAAAGTAAATTCATTTAAAGAGTTCGTATCACAAATGAAATCGGCAGGATTTGACGTTAAACAAGGCAAGCATATATCGTTTAAAGCTCCTGAACAGGAAAGGTATGTAAGAGGAAAACGAATAGGTGAAAATTACACTAAAGATAAAATAATAGAGAGAATTTCTACAGAGAAAAATATTGCTAAGAATACAGTTATAACTATTGATAAGAGTTATATATTTAAGGCTCTTACTGATGGTTTTATTTTGCGTGTACCAAATCAGGATTACTATGTATATCTTAACGGTGACACTGCAAAACTTAAAGATGATAATAAT
>JAUNWC010000315.1 GCA_030540495.1 Bacteroidota bacterium | reverse complement strand
CTTTAAAAAGACTTTCCGAGGAAACAGTCAGATATTAAAGATATTTTCCCCAAAGAGCTTATATAAAAAGTTCATAAAAGAGCATTACGATATTATTGTTTCGTATCTTGAGGGACCGACCGCACGAATTGCGGCGGGATGTAATGATGCCGACACCAAGCTTGTATGTTGGATTCATTGCAGAATGAACACTCCTGAAAGCGCATCAGTAGGTTTTAGAAATTTTGGCGAAGCTAAACAATGCTACAATAAATATAATAACATAGTATGTGTGTCAAAAGAGGTAATGAATTATTTTTCTGAAACCTTTGATTTTAAAAAACCAATTGAAGTGCTTTACAATACAATTCAAACTGATTTTATCAGTGCAAAATCAGAGGAGAGAGTTGAAAATATAAAATTCTCAAAGGAATGCTTCAACATTTGTTCAGTTGGAAAGATTACAAAAGTAAAGGGATTCGAAAGACTTGCGTCGGTGCATAAAAAGCTTCTTGACGATGGAATAAAAAACAAAATATATATTTTGGGAGTAGGACAGGAACAGGCAACTATAGAAAAGTATCTAAAGGATAATAATTTAACAGAAAGTTTTATTTTTCTTGGATTTAATATTAATCCGTACAAATATGTTAAAAATTGTGATTTGTATGTATGTTCTTCATATAGCGAGGGATTTAGCACTTCTGTTACTGAGTCTTTAATTGTCGGTACTCCTGTTGTTACTACTTTGTGTCCGGGAATGAAGGAGATGCTTGGAGAAAACAACGAGTATGGAATTGTTACAGAAAACGATGAGAACGCCCTATACGAGGGAATAAAGAAAATGCTTACAATGCCCGGTATGCTTGAAGATTACGCAAAGCGTGCCAAAGAGAGAGGTAAAGAATTCAGCACGGAAAAGACAGTCAAGGCTGTCGAGAAAATGCTTGAGGAGTTATGACGGTATGAATATAAAAAAGGTGATTAATGAATACAATCCGTTTGTGATTTTACGTCGCAAAAAAATGAGAAAAGCATTGCACAATGATAATATCACATTCCTTTGCCCGAACTGTATCGGAGGCATACTTTTTCATGATTTAGGATTGAGGTTTTGTTCACCTACTGTAAACCTTATGATGACTCAGACTGATTTTGTAAAACTTATTCTAAATATGGACTATTACCTTAATAAGGAATTTGTATTTTTTGATCACGAAGAATATACTTGCCCTTGTGCGAAATTAGATGATATTACTGTTCATTTTACGCACTACAGCTCTAAAGAGGATGCTGTATATAAATGGAAAGAACGCGTAAAAAGAATAAATAAGGATAATACTTTTATTTTTCTTACTGAACGTGACGGTATATCTGAAGAAAGTATTCGTGAACTAAGCAAATTGAAAGTACGTGGAATTGTTGTTTTTACAGCAAAAAAATATCCCGATATTAAATATACGGTATATATAGATAAGTATGCAGAGTCAGGAGAAATTGGTAATATTCTGGAGAAATCCCTGTTAAACGGTAAACGTGAGTATGAAAAATACTTTGATTTTATTAAATGGTTCAATGAAGCAGACGGCGGAGATTATGACGTTTTAAAATTTATAAAATAATGTTAAGATTCATTATGGATTTTACTAAAGTAAAACTTATAATTTGGGATTTAGATGAAACATTTTGGCAAGGGACGCTGTCGGAGGGAAAGGTAACTTTGCCGGAAAAGAATAAGAACTTGATTTTTCAGCTTACAGATATTGGTATTGTAAATTCAATTTGCAGTAAAAATTATGAAGATCAGGTGCTGGTGGAACTAGATAAATATGGATTATCGGATTACTTCGTCTTTAAGTCTGTTAACTGGGAACC
>JAUNWC010000314.1 GCA_030540495.1 Bacteroidota bacterium | reverse complement strand
ATTTGCGTTTTTTCTATGGATATGTATTCGCAAACCGAGGATAGTGTTTGTTGCTCCAATAATTTTCAAGCCTCCCTAACCAATGATTCCATTGTTCAACTGTGGATAATACCTCCGTTTGAAAACAATTATAATGGTTATGTAGAAAAGAAACAGACCTCGTTAGGCAATGTTTGGCAAAGGCTTGAAATTACTTATACACAACTCAAAGATAACAATGCCTTTGATACTTTGCGTTATGATTGCAGAGATACCATAATTTATAGGTTAGTAGAATACTCCTCCATAGAGCCAACACCATTGTATATAAGCACAGAAAAGCAATTTATAGTAGGAGATATAGAAATACCCGATATGCCTTTAAACGCTCTTGTTTCCATAGATGATAATCAAAACTTAACGCTTTTTTTTTCTTATTCCATTTCTGAGTATGTTTTGGGTTATGTTATTTGCAAAGGAAATCCATGCATATCATTGGATACTCTTTGGGGGCAAAACAATACAACTTACACTTGTAACTCCTGTGATATAGAGCAAATAAGCGAACTTGCGGTTATGTCTTTTGATACTTGTATGAATACATCTTTAAGAAGCGATAAAATAAACAATATAGTACTAAAAGTAGAAAGACAAGATTGCTCTGAGCAAATAAATCTATCTTGGAACGAATACATAAATATGCCTTCGGGATTGAATAATTATGAGGTGCATTTGCTAAAAAACAATGATGAAGTTTTGCTTTCTACTCAATACAATAGTGCTACTGTGGATATATCTGAATATAATGGAGAATTATCATTTTATATAAAGGCTGTGGGCAACAACTCCTCTTTTTTTTCTAATTCAAATAGAGTTCCTTTAAATCAGACTGCTACTGATACATTAAAATTTATGCGTTGGCAAAATGCTTCTGTTAATTTTGATAATAAAAGCGTTACTCTGCAAATAGAAGTAGATAATTCCATACCAGTGGAGGCTTATAAACTATATAGAAAAGAGGAAGGAAAAGACTATGTTTTTGTTAAAAAAATAGCATACACCGGAGAAAACACCCTAAACATAGAAGATAATTTGAACAAAGAGGCTACAAACAAAATATATTACTATTATTTACAGGCTCCTGATAGATGTGGAAATACTTATACATCTTCACCAATCTGCACAACTTTTAAAGCCAATGTAGAACAAATCAACACAACAACCAATCGTATTACTTGGACTTCCTTTAATTTATTTCCTGTTGCAAGATACGATATTTATAGGTATGAGCAAGGAGATTTGTTGCCTATAAAAATTGGCGAAAGTGTAATAAACTCTTTCAACGATATACACGGAGGCTTAATTTCTTATGCAGATAAATTATATTACTATGCTGTTGCCATAGAGAACAATGGTGAACAGCGAAATGCCAACTCCTCTCACAGTTATCTGAAATACGAAACATTGTTTTTTATTCCCAATGCTTTTGACCCAACAGAGAGCAACATAACAGAAATATCTACATTCAAACCCAATATTTCTCATATAAGAAAAGACTCTTATCTATTTACTATCTATAATAGATGGGGAACTAATGTTTTTTCAACAGATGATATTGAGGAAGGCTGGAATGGAACATACAAAGGTAAGATGTGTGAGACAGGAGTTTATGTATATAAAGTAAGATATATAAATTCCTCAGGCAAGATGGAAAATCACTCTGGTACATTTATGCTTTACAATTAACACAGCCACAGGCTCAGCCGGTCTTATAGGGCAAAGCCGGTTGATAGGTTTGGATAAGTTATAATAGGTTGGAGCCTTTGGCTCCTATAAGTTAGCATAGGTTGAGGTAGGTTGTTATAGGAGAGACATAA
>JAUNWC010000024.1:6258-10915 GCA_030540495.1 Bacteroidota bacterium | reverse complement strand
TATGCAACAAGGTGTATCTCCTTATAATATAATGGCTCTAACCTTTACCAATAAGGCTGCAAAGGAAATGCAAGAAAGAGTTATAGAACTTGTAGGAGTGAAGGCAAAAGCACTGTTGATGGGAACTTTTCATAGTATTTTCTCCAAAATTTTGCGTATAGAGGGAGAGAAAATTGGTTATTCTCGCGACTATACGATATACGATGATGACGACAGCAAGAAACTAATAGCCGATGTGGTAAAAAATATGCATCTTGATGACAAGAATTATAAAAGAGGCAGAATGCTTTCGCATATATCTATGGCTAAGTGTGCATTATTCTCTGCAGAGGATTATGAAAAAAGATTGGATTTTATAGCAGAGGACGAAAAAGCAAACATAGGAGAATTCTATAAGGTATATAATGGCTATCAAAAGCGTTTGCGTCAAGCCATGGCAATGGATTTTGACGATATACTTTTTAATATGAATGTTTTGCTAAGAGACTGCCCTGAGGTAAAAGAGAAATATCAAAAAAGATTTAAGTATATATTGGTGGATGAGTACCAGGATACCAATTATTCTCAATATCTTATTATAAAAAAACTTGCAGAATACTATAAAAATATATGTGTGGTAGGCGATGATGCACAAAGTATTTACTCTTTTCGTGGTGCCTCTATTAGCAATATACTTAATTTCAATAAAGATTATCCTCAGGCAAATGTTTTTAAATTGGAGCAAAATTATCGCTCTTCCAACAACATTATACAAGCCGCCAACTCCATAATTTCTCACAACGAAAAACAGATAAAAAAAACTATATGGACGGCTAATTCCAACGGAGATTATTTGCATTATTTTGCTTTGGAAACAGATAGAAAGGAAGCCTCCTTTGTGGCAGATAGAATAAAACAATTTATAGAGAGTGGAGAAAAAGGCGGAGAAATAGCCATATTGTATAGAACTAACTCGCAATCAAGAGCATTTGAGGACGTTCTTAGACTAAAAAATATTCCGTATCTTATTTATGGGAGTACTTCTTTTTATTCTCGTAAAGAGATAAAAGACGCTGTGGCTTATATTCGCTTGGTGGTTAATAATGATGATGACGAAGCCTTTGAACGTATAATAAACTATCCAGCAAGAGGCATAGGAGCAACCACCATAGACAAACTAAAAATAGCAAGAGAGGAAAGAGGACTTTCTTTATTTAAACTTTGCACTCAACTACAATATAATAATTGTGGGCTAAGGGGAAGGGCTATATCTGTGCTAAGCGATTTTTGTAATATGATAAAAAGTTTTTCGCTTAGAGTAGAAAAAGACGATGCCTATAAACTTGGTAAAGAGATAATAAAACGCTCGGGGCTTAGAGCCGACCTTGCTATGTTAAAAGAAACAGAGGACAAGGATAGGTTGGAAAACTTAGATGAGTTTCTGGCAAGTATGCAATCCTTCGTGGAAGCAGAGGAAGATAACCTTATAGATGCTTTGACGGGAGAGGAAATAAATATAGAGAATAAGAATTTGAGTGCTTTTTTGCAACAAATCTCCCTTATGACCTCTACTGACAAAGAAGAAAATGCAGAAAACAATCAAGTAAAACTAATGACCATACATGCGGCAAAAGGATTGGAATTTAATATTGTTTTTGTTGTAGGTATGGAGGAAAATCTTTTTCCCTCCACTATGTCTTTTGCTCAAAGAGATGACATAGAGGAGGAAAGACGCTTATTTTATGTGGCACTTACTCGCGCAAGAAAGATTCTTTATCTTACTTCTGCAAATATGAGATATAAGTTTGGCGATGTGCTTTTTACTGAAACCTCAAGGTTTGTAAATGAAATAGACGACAAATACATTATTTATGAGGAAGACAAGGAGCAAACAAGCAAACCCTTGCTTTCTTTTAATGAAAAAAGAGAAAAGCCAACTTTTTCTTTAAGAAACAATGTTTTGACTCAAAAGAAAGACAAACCCGTATTCTCTTTTAATAACAGAGTGGTAAGTGAGAAAACAGTCTCCTTAAATTTAAAACCAAAATCAGGTACTAAGGAAGAAAATAGTAGTTGGAGACTTGCTAATATGGAAGAAATAAAGGAAGGAGAAAGAGTATTGCATTCAAAATTTGGAGAGGGTATTGTGCTTTTTACGGAAAATGTACAAGGAGACAAGCGAGCAAGAGTAAATTTTGACAATGCAGGAGAAAGAACATTGATACTTAAATTTGCAAAACTAAAAGTAAGGAAAGATTAGAATAATAATTGTTATCTATAAGGGTTTGATATTTGAGAAGATGACAATATTTGGCTAAAAACGGTGCAATTCAATTTTTTTTCTTACTTTTGCAAAAATAATCAACGTATTTTTGATACACAGAGAAAAGAATACTAATGAAAATTTAAATAAATAATGAGTTTAAAGATAGTAGTTTTAGCAAAACAAGTACCTGATACAAGGAATGTTGGCAAGGATGCAATGACACCCGAGGGTACTGTAAATAGACAAGCGCTTCCTGCAATTTTTAATCCAGAGGATTTGAATGCATTGGAAATGGCTCTTGAGATAAAAGACAGAATTCCCGGCACAGCAATAACCGTTGTAACTATGGGACCAGGACGTGCCGCTGAGATAATAAGAGATTCTATGTTTAGAGGTGCAGATAGAGGAGTCGTTCTTTCGGATAGAAAACTTGCCGCAAGTGATACTTTGGCTACTTCGTATGCTATTTCGCAAGCAGTAAAAAAGACAGGAAAATTTGATATTGTTTTTGGTGGTCGTCAAGCCATAGACGGAGATACTGCTCAGGTAGGACCACAAACAGCAGAAAAACTTGAAATTCCTCAAATCACATACGCCGAAGAATTATTGGACGTAAATCAAAACAATATTACCATAAAACGCCGATTGGAAAGAGGAGTAGAGGTGGTTAAATCTGCTTTTCCTTTGCTTATTACTGTGCATTCTTCTGCAAAACCATGCAGATTTTATAATGCAAAACGCATAATGAAATACAAACATGCTTTCTCTCAATCAGAGGCACAGGCAATGAATCTTGATACTAATTTGTGGAAAGATTTTCCTTATTTGAAAATAGAGGAATGGAGTGCGGCTGATGTTGAGGCTGAGGACGAAAGAATAGGTTTGAGCGGTTCTCCTACAAAGGTTAAGAAAATAGAAAACGTTGTTTTGACTCAAAAAGAGAATGTACAATTGGAGCCAACAGAGGAGAATTTGAACAATTTAATAAAGAATTTAATAGATACACACATAATAGGATAAGGATATGAATAATGTTTTTGTTTATTGCGAGATAACGGAAGAAAATCATATTGCAGATGTTAGTCTTGAACTTATAAGCAAGGCAAGAAAACTTGCAAATGAATTAAAAGTAAAAGTTGAGGCTGTGGTAGTCGGCAATAATGTAGAGAATTTGGAGGAAAGTCTTTATCCATACGGTGTGGATATTATAAACTATGCAGAGGATAAACGATTGTTCCCTTATCAGACATTGCCTCATTTTTCTATAGTTACCAAACTTATAAAAGAAAAAGAGCCACAAATAGCCTTATTTGGAGCCACAAGTGTAGGTAGAGACCTTGCTCCAAGGGTTGCTTCTTTTCTTCGTTGCGGACTTACTGCCGATTGTACATCTTTGGAAATAGGCAACTATGAAGACAAAAAAGAAGGCAAGATAATAGACAACCTGCTTTATCAAATACGTCCTGCCTTTGGTGGAAATATTATTGCCACTATTGTCAATCCTAACACTCGTCCTCAAATGGCTACGGTTAGAGAGGGAGTTATGAAAAAAGAAGTTTATGACTCAAAACACAAAGGAGAAATCAATAGGCTTGATGTTAGCAAATATGTCAATGATTCTGATTTTTGTATAGAAATATTGGAAAGACATATAGAACAACAAAAAATTAATATAAAAGGAGCACAGATTATTGTTTGTGGAGGTTATGGTATGGCTTCAAAACCAGAGGGATTTAAACTTTTGCACGAATTAGCCGAAGTGCTTGGAGGAGAAGTAGGTGCCACAAGAGCCGCTGTGGATGCAGGTATGACCGAGCACGAAAGACAAGTGGGACAAACAGGAGTTACCGTAAGGCCAAAACTTTATATAGGTTGTGGAGTATCAGGTGCTGTGCAACATCGTGCAGGTATGCAAGAGAGTTCTAAGATTATTAACATAAATACAGATGTTAATGCTCCTTTGAATACCATTGCCGATTATACAATAATAGGAGATGCTTTTGAGGTTATTCCAAAGTTGATACAATATTATAAGAAGAATAGTAAATAATTTTTTTAAAGAATATAAATAATAAATCATAATGGCTAATTTTTTTGAAGATAACAAGGGTTTGCAATTTCAGTTGGAAAATCCTATGATGCAGGAAATCATAAGACTGAAAGAAAGAGATTATGCAGACTATGGCAAATATGATTATGCTCCAAAGGATTTTGAGGACGCAAAGGACTCTTATAAAAGAGTGCTTTCTCTTATAGGAGAAATAACAGCAGAGGTACTTGCCAATAATGCCGAAGATGTAGATAATCAGGGAGTAAGAATAGAAAACAACGCTATTATATATGCAGATGGTACAAAAGAAAACCACAAAGCCTTAACAGATGCGGGGGTTTATGGTCTTTCTTTGCCAAGGG
>JAUNWC010000024.1:0-6235 GCA_030540495.1 Bacteroidota bacterium | reverse complement strand
CCATACGTAATGGCTGCAGAGATAGTTTCAAGAGGAGATTGTGGTTTTGCTAATATTTGGGGATTGCAAGATTGTGCTGAAACTATTTATGAGTTTGCTAACGAGGAAATAAAGAATAAGTATCTTCCTATGATAAATCAAGGATATACTTGCTCTATGGATTTGACTGAGCCAGATGCAGGTTCTGATTTACAAAGCGTTCGTTTGAAAGCAACCTTTGACGAAAAGAATAATTGTTGGAGACTTAATGGAGTAAAACGTTTTATTACCAACGGAGATGCTGATATAAAACTTGTTCTTGCTCGCTCAGAGGAAGGTACAACTGATGGTAGAGGACTTTCTTACTTTGTTTATGACAGAAGAGACGGAGGTGTTACAATAAGAAGAACAGAAAACAAACTTGGTATACACGGCTCGCCAACAGGAGAACTTGTTTTCAACAATGCACCTGCACAATTGGTAGGAGAAAGAAAACTTGGTCTTATCAAATACGTTATGTCTTTGATGAACGGAGCAAGACTTGGTGTTGGTGCACAAAGTGTGGGTTTGAGCGAAGCGGCTTATAGAGAGGCTTTGCAATATGCTAACGAAAGAGAGCAATTTGGCAAACCTATTATAAAATTCCAACAAGTAAGAGAAATGCTTGCAAAGATGAGAGCAAAGACTGATGCTACTCGTGCTCTTTTGTATGAAACTGCTCGCTGTGTGGATATATATAAGGTTTATGAAGCCATATCAAGAGAAAGAAAATTGGAGCCTGAGGAAAGACAAACATTGAAGACCTATACTCGTTTGGCTGATATGTTTACTCCTTTGTTGAAATTGTTCTCCTCTGAATATGCAAATCAAAATACATACGATTGCATACAAGTATATGGTGGTAGTGGTTTTATGAAAGACTACCCTTGCGAAAGAATGTACAGAGATGCAAGAATATTAACTATTTATGAAGGAACATCTCAATTGCAAGTAGTTGCCGCTATTAGAGGAGTAGTCTCTGGAGGTTATTTGAATAGAATAAAAGAATATGAAAATCAAACTCTTTCAGGCAAAAATACGGAGGCTTTGCGAGAGTTAAGAAATATTCTTCTGCCTTTAAGAGAGGATTTTGAAAAATGTGTAGAGAAAATTAACGAGTTTGGCTCTTCAAGTGAGGCACACGAGTTTAATTCAAGACGTTTAGTAGAGATAGCAGGATATATTATAATGGCACATTTGCTTATTTTGGATACGGATAGAGATGAGCAATTCCTTGCTTCTGCTCGCTTAATGACCAAAATGGCACAAGAAAAGGTAGCCGAAAGAAAAGCCTTTATAATGAATTTTGAGCCAAAAGACTTGGAAGATTATGTATCTCTAACAAAGTAATAGGTTATGATAAGTTAGCATAGGTTGGCATAAGGCTTATGCGTCTTATAAAACAGGCTGTGCCTGTAACAAACAAAACTTTTCAATATAAGATTGGGAAGTTTTGTTTATTTTTTCTTAACTTTGCAACTTGTTATTAGTTACCTTTAAAGGAAATAAAAACATTGAGGATAATGAAAAAAATATTTTTTGCACTTGTAATGTTCTTTTGTCTAATGGGACAAGCACAAAATACAGAGTTTTTGGACGATGCAAAACTAACTAAGTTTGCAGAGGATTTGTCCAAACTGCCTTTTTCTGAAAGAGATGTAATATTGAAGGCAACAAATCTTTTTAAAGCAGAGTTTAAAAACGACAAAGAATGTGCGGATTGGGCTTATCAACTTTTGTATTTTTATCACGAACTCTCCTGCGAAGACAAAACAAATACTTTGCATAAGACTTGGTCAGACGAACAGATAAGAGCCTTAAAAGTCAATGATATAGAGGTTATAAGTGGAATACGTTCGGGAATGAAAAATTTTGAAAAAGAATATTTCAAATATGGTTATAGAATTATGTCCTACGAGGATACTTCTTACGCTATAGAGGTGCAACCTGCCTTCCTATACAATCAACTAAAAGGCTATTTAACCGACCTTTATGCTTATTACCGCGGAGGCTGGATAGATGAGCATGACATACCTACATATTGGCATGCACAACTTTCTATCAAATTGGAAGACGTTTTCAAAAGAATACAATGGAGGGATGAACTATTGGACAAGAACCCTGATTTTATTCGCAATGATTTGGTTACAAGAGAAATAGAGAAACTTTCTTTTGTGGTTACCAAAGGATTGGAAAACACGCCTATATACGACCAAAAAGGATTTATAAAACAAGAATACAAAGCCGCTTTGCAAAAATACTACCGAGCACATGAAAAAACAACTTGGGGCTTGTACTATACTGAGTTTGTACATCGTTTGGCTTTGAATAAATATAGAAATTCGGATGCTATAGACCGCTGGGTGCTTAAAACTCTTTTTCCAGAGGATAGAAAAAACATAGACCCCTTGTTAAAATACAAAGACATATTGATAGACAACCTTATGGAATAAAATATTGTAGAATACTAATTTATTGAAATTTATAAACAATCACACAGTAATGAAAAAAATATATTTGTTTGCACTTGCTCTTTTGGGTGTAGTAACTCTTTATGCACAAAAAAACATAACCCTTGAGGATATTTGGAAAGATTATACCTTTAGACCAAAGGCTATAAGTGAGATACGTTCTCTTGCCGATGGAGAACATTATTGCATTCTTACTCGCTTTGGAATAGAAGAATACGAATACTCTACTGGCAAAAAAATAGGTTATTATATAGATTTTTCTACACTTGGTTTTGATAAAAACACTGTTGTAAGTGATTATTCCATTAGTAACGATAACGAAAAAGTACTTTTGGCAACCAATTCTCAATATATTTACAGGCATTCTTTTGTGGCTGATTATTACTTATATAACACAAAGGATAAAAGTATAAAGAAAATTACGGATAAGAAAATAAGGCTTGCAGAGTTTTCTCCAAACAATGACAAGATTGCCTATGTTTTTGAGAATAACTTGTATTGCTTGGACTTAAATACCAATAAGACATCTCAAATAACTTTTGACGGCAAATACAACCATATAATAAACGGCACAACTGACTGGGTTTATGAAGAGGAGTTTGCTATAACCAAAGGTTTCTTTTGGAATAATAAGGGAGACAAAATTGCTTACTATCGTTTTGACGAAAGCGAAATAAGGGAATACGATATGACTATGTTTCCCGTGGATTCTACTTATCCTGTGAATTATAAGTATAAGTACCCTAAGGCAGGAGAAGATAATTCTATGGTGGATATTTATGTTTATGACCTTAACACAAACAAAAACACAAAGTTAAACATCTCCGACAACGATTATCAAGACCGTTACTATCCTCGTATGCAATGGACTATGGAGGACAACTCTCTTTGTGTAACTTTCCTTAATAGACATCAAAACGATTATAAATTATACTTAGTGGATGTAAATACTTTACAAAAGCAAGTAATTTTTGAAGACAAAGACGAATGTTATATAGAACAACCTGATTTTGTTACTTTCCTTAAAGATAAGAAAAACGTTATAGTACGCTCCGAAAGAAATGGATACCAAAATCTTTATATGGTAAATATAGAGAACAAAAAAGTAACTCCTATAACCAACGGCAACTATGATGTGGATAAAATCTGCTATATAGACGAAACAAAAAAGCAAATATACTTTACTGCTGCCAAATCTTTTAGTTACAACAGAGAACTTTTGAGAATAAACTTTAATGGAAAGAAATTGGAGCAACTATCCAACAAAGATGTGCAAGGAATTTATACCGCAGATTTTTCCAAAAATGGCAAGTATTATATTTCTTCTTTTTCCAATGTTACTATTCCTACTATTTACACTATAAATGATAATAAAGGAAAAACTCTTGTAACCCTTGAAAACAACGAAGATTTGGATAAAAAACTTGGTGAGTACGATATAGAGGACAAAGAGTTTGATAGTTTTGTAAATGAAAATGGAGATACTTTATATTATTGGATAATCAAGCCTACAAATATGCAGGAGGGTAAGAAATACCCTGTTCTTTTCTATGTTTATGGAGGACCTGGCTCACAAGAAGTGCTTAATTCTCAATCTCGTTTTCTTGACTATATGTGGTTTCGTATGCTTAGCGAAAAAGGATATATAGTTGCCTGTGTGGATGGTAGAGGAACAGGAATGAGAGGAGCAAAGTTCAAAAAATGCACCTATCTTAATCTTGGAAAAATAGAAGTAGAAGACCAAATTTCTGCAGCAAAATATTTTGGTTCTTTGCCTTTTGTGGATAAGAGTAGAATAGGAATTTTTGGTTGGTCTTATGGTGGTTATATGTCTTCTCTTTGCATAACCAAAGGACATGAATACTACAAAACTGCCATTGCTGTGGCTCCCGTTACCAATTGGAGAAGTTACGACAATGTATATACAGAGCGTTTTATGCGTACGCCACAAGAAAATGCCTCTGGCTATGATGACAACTGTCCTATACACTACGCCAACCTATTAGAAGGCAATTATCTTTTGATACACGGCACGGCTGACGACAATGTTCATTATCAAAATACTATGAATTGGACAACGGAACTAATAAAGAACAACAAGCAGTTTTTACAATTTTCTTATCCAGATAAGAACCATGGTATTTATGGAGGCAACACAAGATACCATCTTTATACCATGATGACCAACTTTATTTTAAAGAATTTGTAAGAAAGAAAAAGAGAGTCTTATGTGTAATCAACAGGATATATTTGCATCAGACAAACAATACTTCTTTGTCAATGGTAATACTATGAAAAAGAACGAGGATAACATTCTCGACCAATTTTTTACCAACAAAGAAGTTGCAAAAGAATTATACAATAAGACAAACAAAATAATATCCAAGTATGAAAACATAAAAGACTTTGTTTGGATAGAGCCAAGTGCGGGAGATGGTGTCTTTTATGATTTGTTCCCCAAGGAAAAAAGAATTGGAGTAGATATTGCCCCTTTAAGAAAAGAGTTTATCAAATCGGATTTCTTAGACTATTCTTTGCCAAAGGCTCGTTGTATAGTTATGGGAAACCCTCCTTTTGGACATAGAGGAGTAATGGCTTTGGAGTTTATCAATCACGCAGAAAAAGCCGAATACGTTTGTTTTATACTTCCTATGTTTTTTAATAGCAAGGGAAAAGGCTCTATAAAATATAGAGTAAAGGGGTTTAACCTTATCTTTTCTGAATCTCTGCCCTCCAATACTTTTTATTCTTATACTACAAAAAAGAGTAAGGATGTAAAATGCGTGTTTCAGATTTGGAGCAAAAATCATAGGGTGGAAAACAATGAATATAGTTGGTATAACAATAATGGCAAAGAGCCTTTTAATGATATAATAAAAGTGGTTACTGTATCATTGGCAAAAAAACGTGAATGTGGAAAACGTTGGATTTTTGACGAAAAGGCTGATTTTTATCTTTCCTCCACTTTTTTTGACAATATAACTCCGGTATATTCTTTTGAAGAAGTAAAATATAAATCGGGTATTGCAATTATACTTCTGACACAAGACGAAAGTTTAAGAAAAAAAGTCTCTAATATTATTACTTCTGCCAACTGGAAAGAATATGCAACACTTGCAACAAATTCTTGCTACCATCTTGGCAAATCAAATGTTTTTCAATTATTGAACGATAAATTAAAGTTATGACAACAAAAGATAATTTAAATAATATACTAAAGAATATTATAGAACGCAAACATAATGAATTAGGTTTGGGTAGGGACTATAGTTCTATTTTTTCTAAAATAAAAGATTTTGAAGCAAATGCTATTGGGCAAATAGGAGAAGAATATGTTCGCAAGATTTGTAAAGATATTACAAACATAGAGCAGGATGATAATGATACCGTACATAACGAATTTGATATAAGCACTAAAAACGGACTAAAAATAGAGATAAAAACAGCCCGATTTGGCAAAAAAGGTACATTTCAATTTAATGGTATAGAACCAAGAAGAAATTATAATTATATTCTTTGTTTAGGTATTTGCTTGGATAGGGTTGTTTATAGAATTTTTTCTCATGATGATATAAAATACGTACATAGTGTTAGGAAATATTATATTGAACAAGGAGATGATTTCAAAAAACAACTTGTTCAAATGAATCCCGATAATCTAGTGAGTTATAAACTTACAACAAATCTTAAGCAAATGATAGAAATAGATTATTTACCAGAAGAATTAAACAAAATATGCAAGTCTT
>JAUNWC010000313.1 GCA_030540495.1 Bacteroidota bacterium | reverse complement strand
TTATTTTTAGTCTCTCTTACACCGAGCTGACGTTAATTATAGTGGAGTAGATATTCAGGGCACAATAGAGGTAACAAACTCTAATTCCGCATACACCTGTACCATAAGTGCTGTAGCGGATATGATAGCCTTATCTTATATGGTAAATAGTGGTTGGGCATTTAGTAGCAGTTATACTTTCCAACTATCCGCTGACCTTGATTTCTCTCAAGCAGTATTAAAAGAGAGTAATACAAGCGAAACATCAAGCGTTACTAACTTTGAACCAATAGGATTATATGCAACGTGGCAACCTTTTTCTGCAAACTTTGACGGCAATAGCAAAACAATAAGTAATCTAAAAATAACCAATTCAAACATAAATACAACAAGACAGGTGTATGGATTATTTGGATTTTGTTATACTTCAAAAGAAACAAATGACAAAATGCCTGCCATAAAGAATTTAATATTAGAAAAACCAGAAATAACATTTACTACAACAAGTGTCACGACATTATACATAGGAAGTCTTGTAGGATATGATATATGGAGTAAATTACAAAACTGCACAGTACAAAAATCTAATATAAACGTAAATGTAAATCTAACAAATAGACAAGTATGTGTTGGAGGTATAATGGGGTATTATTCTGCCACCTCTAAGGATGGTATAACAGACCTAATCCTTACTTGTGTTTCATCTGAGAATACTATAAGAAACGAAAACGGTTATACAGGAGGTTTCTTTGGTAGTGCTGTATTTACAGATGCAAGTAATTTAACCATGGCTGTATCAACAGATAATGATGCAACTTTTTCTTATAGAAACACAAGTAATCAAATAGCAGGTACTATAAAAAATTGTACTATACAAAGTGCTACCGTATGGGCTGATGCAGTTGGTATTGCTCATACATATTCTCAAAGTAGTGGTGTTAATATGATTCCTACCACAATTTTCTCTGCTAAGACAAATTCTAATGCAGATAATACTGTAATTACGGGTAGTTTCTTTAACTCAGATAAAACATATCTTTATACAAATCAATGGAATTTTGTAGCAAGATTGGGCGAAACCTTCAATACTCTAAACAGCAATGCAGTTACTCTTGAAAACACTACTACTACTACTACTTTCGTTTGCGATATGGCTGCTTTTGATTTTGTTTATCAGAATGATGGAGCAAATAATTGGAATACCACCGGCTTATATGCCACTGATAATATGACCGCAGGCGCAGGTTATTTTGTATGGCCTTTTAATTATAATACAAACGGCGATGCTCTTGCAAAAGATGAGGCCAATGATTTGAACTATATTACCCAAGTAACTCCTTCTTTATTATCAGCAACACCAACAGATGGCAATCCTTACACTGTAACCAATAATGGAACAAGTGAAACGGGAACAGAAAGTGGCACACAAGGTTATTGGTATGCTTTGGGTAATCCTTTCAACAAAGCCTTGGCAAAATCTGATATTATTAACACAGCAAACGCTTCTTCTACCACAAAGAGTTGTGTATATATCAACAACAATGGCTCCACTGAGCAAATAGGTGGCTCTGGCACAATTTATGTTTATGATTCTTATTCTCAAGGTTGGGATACAGAAATAGATAGCATACTTCCCGGACAAGGCTTTATGGTATATAGCACAGAGCCAAACAAGGAATTAAAATTCAATATGCAATACCCTTCTACTACTACTCAAACCTCTGCTCCTCAAAACTTTGGTATTACTTTCTCTTGTCTTGCCAATGGAATGAGTGCCAAAATGTATGCAAAGCAAGTTTCTGAGGCTGAGGACGGATTTGACGTAAATGATGCCTTTGCTTTGTTTGGCAACAATGAAAATTTGGTTGAGCCTTACTTCGTTGTGGAGGGTA
>JAUNWC010000312.1 GCA_030540495.1 Bacteroidota bacterium | reverse complement strand
CCAATCGTCATAGTAAAGTGATGAGGGCTTTGTTTGTAGTGCTTATTGCATATTTTTTGACATTTATTTTCCTTATTTGTAGTATCTTGTGCATAGGAATAAGCACAGATAAATAATAACGCTACGACTAAAAATGCTTTTTTCATTTTCTTTCTTTCGTTTAAATTGTTAATAGTCTTTTTATTGTTCCAATGAAGTAAATAAAGTTTCTACAAAGGCTTCTCTGTTAAATATTTGCAAATCCTCTGCTTTTTCTCCCAAACCGATGTAGCGAACAGGTATCTTAAAAGTATCAGAAATACCTATAACAACGCCTCCTTTGGCTGTGCCATCCAATTTAGTTAGGGCAATAGCATTTACCTCTGTAGCGGCAGTGAATTGTTTTGCTTGCTCTATGGCATTCTGCCCTGTGGAAGCATCCAGAACCAAAAGAACCTCATTTGGTACATCTGGCATAAGTTTTTGTAATACCTTTCTTATTTTACCCAACTCGTTCATTAAGCCTATTTTGTTGTGCAACCTACCAGCAGTATCTATTATTACCACATCTGCTTGTTTGCTAATGGCAGATTTTAGAGTATCATAAGCAACGCTTGCCGGGTCGGCTCCCATATTCTGTGCTATAATATCCGAATTAGTTCTTTCTGCCCAAATCTTAAGTTGGTCAATGGCTGCAGCACGAAAAGTATCCGCTGCTCCAAGTACGACTTTCTTACCCGCTTTTTGAAAATTATAAGCCAATTTGCCTATGGTTGTGGTTTTGCCTACTCCATTTACTCCAACAACAAGTATTACGTAAGGTTTTTTTTCTATCTTAAAACCAAATCCCAAAGACTCGTTTCCTCCTTCTTGTTCTTGAAGCAAAAGGGCTATCTCTTCTTTCAGAATATTGTTTAGTTCATTTGTACTAAGGTATTTATCCTTAGAAACCCTATCTTGTATTCTGTCTATTATTTTTAGGGTAGTCTCTACGCCAACATCCGCTTCTATGAGTATTTGTTCCAATTTATCCAATACATCATCGTCTATTGTGCTTTTGCCCGCAATAGCCCTTGTGATTTTGGAAAAAAAACTCTGTTTGGTTTTTTGCAAACCCTTATCCAAAGTTTCCTTGTCTTGTTTTTTGAAAAAAGAAAAAATACCCATAAAACTCTTACTTTAAAATTAGCAAAAATAATAACTATACAAAAAAGGCAGTCGTTTCTTTCATTTATGAAAGAACCCAACCACCAAAAATCCTAAAAAATGAACAAACAAAATTTATTTTTTCTTTGCTAAAGCCTCTTTTACTTTGTCAGTTGCGACTAACTCCTCAGTAAAAACGTATGCTCCTGTCTTCTTAGAACGCTCAGTTCTTATTATTTTTGCAAAACCAGAACCATCATTGGTCTTCAATGTTGCCACTACTTTCTTTGCCATCTCTTTTCCTCCTTAATATTTATTTAATTTCTTTATGAACAGTAACCTTCTTTAGATATGGATTATATTTCTTTAATTCCATTCTCTCAGGAGTGTTCTTTTTTGATTTAGTTGTAACGTATCTTGATATGCCGGGAACTCCCGTTGCTTTTTGTTCTGTACACTCCAATATTACCTGTACTCTAACGTCTTTTACTTTCTTTGCCATAGTTATCTATAATTTTGAGTTGCAAAAGTACATATTTTTTTTATTCTGACAATAAAAATAATATGTTTTTTTGCTCAAATACTAAAAAATCAATCTTTTTGTTCTTCTCTTATTTTTTCGCTAACGTGTTTTATACACGATTTTTCATCATTCAAATCGCCTATATAGAAGGCTATTTTGTTAGGCTCTTTGGTATAATCTCTTATAAAACCATAGTGGGTGGTATCGCCCGGTTCAAAGGCATG
>JAUNWC010000023.1 GCA_030540495.1 Bacteroidota bacterium | reverse complement strand
TATCCATAAAAGTCCTTCTATATTCTGAACTTCCATTTACGTATATGCTATCGTATGGCGAAAGTATAACACAAGGGATTTTGCCTATATGCTCAGATAGTTTTTTGTAGGGTTGTTTGTCGTGGAGAAACTTCTTTTTTTCTCCTTGTTTTTTGGAGCAAGAGAATTTGAATTTTTCTCCATTATCATATGTATATAGACCATGTAAGGCAAAAAAATCTTCTCCAAATTTTATTGTGTTGATATCGTTGTTTGAGTGAAAACTTCTGCAAAAAGACAGGTAATAAATAGCATCAAGTATGTTAGTTTTGCCTACACCATTATTGCCCACTATACAATTCATAGTAGAAAACTCTTGTTCAAAGAAATGAAAGTTTTTGAAATTATTTATCTGTAAGTTCTTTATATACATAATCTGCTACTTCTTTCATTAACCACATTGGAGTAGAGGTTGCTCCACTTATGCCTATGTGTTCAAAATTTTTGATTTCTTCTAAATCTATTTCCTCTATTTCTGATATAAAAAAGGTGTGTTCATTTTCTTTTAAGCAAAGATTGTAAAGATAGTTGCCATTAGAAGAGTCTTTGCCCGAAACAAACAAAACACAATCTACACTTTTGGCAAAGAAGCCTATATTATCTGCCCTTAAAGATACTTTTTTGCAAATACTATCGGTAACAAAAATTTCTTGTGTTTGATGTTTTTGTTTTATAAGAGAGATGATTTTTTGATAGTCTTCTCTGTTTTTAGTGGTCTGTGAATATATATGCAAAGGTCGTGTAAAATCTATTTTATCAAGGTCTTGCTCGTTGGAGATTACTATGGCTTGCTCGTCGGTCTGTCCCACCAATCCTACCACCTCAGCATGTCCTTTTTTGCCATATATAACCACTTGTCCATTTATTTTTTTCATTTCTTGATAACCTTTATAAACCTCTCTTTGCAATTTGAGTACCATAGGACAAGTAGCGTCTATTATTTCTATATTGTTTTCCTTTGCCTTTGCATAAGTAGAAGGTGGTTCACCGTGTGCTCTTATCATTAGGCGAGAATTTTTTAAGGAATAGAATTCTTGTTTGTCTATGGTTTTTAGACCAAGTTTTCTCAAACGCTCTACTTCTTTGTTATTATGTACAATATCCCCTAAACAATAGAAATCGGAATTAGTCTTCAGTTCTTTTTCCAATCTATCTATTGCACTCACCACTCCAAAACAAAAACCTGCTTGTTTATCTATACTTATTTGCATATAGTTTTCTATGCTTTTTATTTTTACAAAAATAATAAAAAAATTACTCTTTTTCTAAAAAAAGAATCAAAAAAGATGCTTGCTCTTCTTGTGAAATCAAAAAAAAGTAGTACTTTTGCAAAAGTTTTTTTGGAGAGGTGCTCGAGTGGCTGAAGAGGCTCGCCTGGAAAGCGGGTAAGCGGCACAACCGCTTCGGGGGTTCGAATCCCCCTCTCTCCGCAAGATTTTCTCTTAAAGTTTATTTTTCCTTGCTTATTTTTTCCATTAGTAATTTTATGTTTGGATAGGTGTTGTTTAGTATTTCTGTTAGGTTGTCTTTTCTTTCCCAAATCAAATCGCTAATGCCCTCTTGTGTTTGTGGCCATAGTTTTTCCAAAGAAGAGGATTGCATTTTATACCAATAGGTGTGTTTTATCTCTTGTCTGCCATGCATATAATAAATATGAAAACTAATATCCAAAAATCCCTTTATACTAAGTTGTTTTATTCCGGTCTCTTCCTGCACTTCTCTTTTTGCTGTCTGTTCAAAACTCTCTCCCTCTTCCCAATGACCTTTTGGCAAATCCCAATATCCGTTTCTGAAAATAAATAAGATTTCTCCCCTTTCGTTTTCCACCACACCTCCTGCTGCAAATACATGATAAAGAGGACGAGTAACAAATTCAAATACTTCTTCTGTACTTATATCCTTAGCAAGTAAAAGAGTATTGTTTGTATTTTTGTCTTCAAGAAGGAAAGAAAAATTTGTCTGTTTAATGTTTTCATTATCACAAGTTATGATGTTTTGAAAATCATCAATATTTATTTCCTGCAATGATTTTGTTATTAAAATTTTATTCTTTTTGTTAAAAATGATGTACCTTTGCATATTATAAAAATATTATATATTTACTATGAATAAGGAAAATGCTATAGAAGCCGCACGTTGTCTTTTGGACATAAAAGCAATAAAACTTTCTCCTGAAAATCCTTTTACTTGGGCATCGGGTAGAAAATCGCCTATATATTGCGACAATCGTTTAACATTGTCTTATCCACCCATTAGAACGTATTTGAGGCAGCAATTCGTATCTATAGTTAATGAAATGTTTTCAAGCGTGGATGTAATAGCCGGAGTTGCTACCGGAGGTATAGCACAAGGTGTTTTGGTTGCTCAAGACTTGGGCAAGCCTTTTGCTTACGTTCGCCCAGAGGCTAAACAACACGGTCTGAACAATCAAATAGAAGGAGTGGTAAAAAGCGGACAAACTGTTTTTGTTATAGAGGATTTGATTTCTACGGGCAAAAGTAGTTTGTTGGCTGTGGATGCTTTGAGAGAGGCAGGTTGTGAGGTAAAAGGTATGGCTGCTATTTTTACATATGAATTGGAAGTGGCTAAAAAGAATTTTGAACAAAAGAACGTACCTTTGCAAACCATAACGGATTATTCTACTTTGATAGAGACTGCCATAGAGGAAAAATACATAACCTCTGAAAACATAGAATCTCTTAACAAATGGAGAGAAAATCCGGAGAAATGGAGCGAAGAAAGAATGTAATATCCATTGCGAAATGAAAAAGATAGACACCAAAATAATAGAGTTAAACAAACCAGTAGAGGCTGTTTTTTATGCTCTTAGCGATTTTTCTAACCTTAGGGCTTTGCCGGAGGCTAATGATAAAATCAAAAATTTTCAATGCTCCTATGATACTCTTTCCTTTGAAGCAGATGCCAACGGAATGGCAAATATAGAAGTGGAATTGAAAATTACCGACCGAAACCCTTTTGAATACATAACCATAATGAATCAAAAAGAGATAATGGGAGGTTTTTCCTTTGCTATGAATTTTGTGTTTAGCAAAGTGAATGATAATTCTTGCACTCTTCAAGGCAAATGCAACGTGGAAGGGAATGCTATGGTGCTTATGATGTTTAAGAAGCAGATAGAAAAAGGCTTAGATACCCTTATGGACGGGATAAAAAAAGCAGTGGATGGTCAATAGAATAAATTTATCTATTGGTTATCTATTTTCTAAAAACTTATTGTTATGAAAAGATTTTGTTTACTTTTTGTGCTACTTTTTGTTTTTTCCTTTCTTTATGCACAAGAAGTAAACATTTTTGATTATGACCCTTGCATAGAGCAAGTTGGCAAAAATCAAAAAAAACAATTCAAAAAAGCATATTCTTTCTTCCAAGACCATAAATTTCAAAAAGCATCTCTTATTCTCACCGATATGATAAGAAAAGACGAAGCCTTTGCCTCTGTTTATTTTTTGATGGGAATAATAGGCGTAAGCACCGATAATGCCAATATGATTAGAAGGTATTTCCCTTTGTGCCTAAAAGAATGTGAGGAATATTCCCACCCCTTGCTATGGTATTATATGGGTATAATAAATTATTCTAACGAAAATTATATGGAGGCACAAAAGAATTTTCAGCAATTTATGTCTCTTTCTGAGGAAAAACAAGAGTATGATTCTTTAAGAAACTCGGCTATAAACTACTTGAATTGGGGTGATTTCTTATACAGAACTACAAACAATCCTGTATCCTTCTTTCCAAAGAAAATAGATTATTTGGCAGATAATACCAACTACTATCAGCCCTTTATTACAGCGGATGAGAAAGAAATATATTTTCTTAGGCAAGAGGTTATTATGGATACTATTAGAGATAGTTTTCTTGCCTCCTCTTCTTTGAGAAAAGAAATAAAATCTGGTAGGGCAACCTTAGACACCAATGATTATTATGATAGAGGTCTTGTTTTGCCTTTCCCTTTTAATGATGCAAAAACAGAGGGAAGAGTTTCCTTGACAGCCGATAATAGCCTGTTGGTCTTTGCTAAAAGAGAAAAAGATATCTGGAATATGTATTATTGCTATAGGTATGGAGATTATTTCTCTGAGCCAAAACCTATGAATATTAATTCACAAGAGGCTGACGATATGCAACCATTTATTACTTGGGATGGCAATAGTCTTTTTTTTGTTTCTAACAGAAAAGGTGGCAAAGGTGGTTATGATATTTATTTGTCTAATCGCAAAAACGAAAACGAAAACGAATGGTCGGAGCCTATTAACTTAGGAAGCAATATAAACACTCCTTTTGACGAAAGTTTTCCTTTTCTGTCTTTTGACGATAGTGTTTTGTATTTTCTTTCCAATGGGCACAAAACCATAGGAGGGACGGATATTTTCTATAAACCCTTATCTCAAAACTCCATTGCTAACAACATGGGTTACCCTATCAATACAGAATACAATGAGGGAAATATAGGCGTTCTTTTGGACGGCAAAACGGCCTATCTAACTCACAAAAGCGAAGGAGAAAAATATCATACTATCAAAACATTTACTCTTCCTTCCTTTGCTCAAACCAATGCTTGTAAACTAAAACAAGGAAAAACTATTTTTGAAGTAGAAACAAATACAACATTAGATTTGTTTAACTTTACAAAAAACAATTTTCATCACATAAACATTGAGCCTGAGCGTCCTTATTTTTCGTTGGTATTAGAAGAAAACTCTTCTTATTTTCTTTCTTTCAATAAGTTGGGTTATATGTTTTACACAAACAAGATAAAAAATAACGAGGATACCATTATTGTAGAAATTAAGCCCATAGAGAGCAAGCAAAATATGGCTTTAAAAAACATAGAGTTAACCCCTTCTAATACGGATTTTTCTCAAGAAAGTTTTATTGCTGTTATTATGCCCTTTATGAACTTTCTTTCCAACAATGCCAATGTAAGAGTAAATATTTCTTCTAATGAAAAAATACTTAGAGTTTTGGAGAAACACCTTCTAAATAAAGGAATAAGAAAAGATAGATTTGTGCTAAAAAAAGCAGAAAGCAACGATATATTTTACGAAATACAATAAGCGACTATAAATTTTTAACAAAAAAATAAGTACTTTTGCACTAAACTTTTGTAGATAAATGAGAAATGTATATATAGAGACATACGGATGCCAAATGAATCAAGCCGATAGTGGCATAGTAGGAAAAGTGTTAGTAGAGCATGGTTTTTCTATGGTAGATAGTGATAAAGAGGCAGACGTTATACTTATAAACACTTGTGCAGTAAGAGATAATGCAGAAAAAAGGATTCACAACAGAGTGCATGATTTGCAAGCCCTAAAAAAGAAAAAACCTTATTTGAAGATAGGTATTCTTGGTTGTATGGCAGAGAGATTAAAAGAAAGTCTTGTAAAGGAGGATAAAGTAGATATTGTTGCAGGTCCAGATTCTTATAGGAAAATACCAGAATTAATATCACAATCCTTTGCCGTAGATGTTATACTATCGGACAAAGAAACTTACGAAGATATTATTCCTATGGAATTAAACACAGATGGTATTTCGGCTTTTATTTCCATAATGCGAGGCTGTGAAAACTTCTGTTCTTATTGCGTAGTACCCTATACAAGAGGTAGAGAAAGAAGTCGCTCGGCAGAGAGTGTGGTAGAGCAAGCAAAACATTTGTTTGATTTGGGGTATAGGGATATTACTCTTTTGGGGCAAAATGTTAATTCTTATTTGTACAAAGCAGGAAACAAAAAGATTAACTTTGCTCAACTTATAGTTATGGTTGCACAAATAGACCCAAAACTTAGAGTGCGTTTTGCCACTTCTCACCCAAAAGATATTTCCGAAGAACTTATAGATTCTATAGCCAAATACGATAATATTTGCAAGTACATACATCTTCCTGTGCAATCGGGTAGTGACAGAATGCTCAAACTAATGAACAGAAAATATTCCTTAGAAGACTATAAAGAAAAAATAAGAATGATACGCAATAAAATACCTGATTGTTCCTTGAGTACTGATGTTATTGCGGGGTTTTGCTCTGAGACATTGGAAGACCACCAAGCCACATTGGATATAATGTCTTGGGTAGGATATGATTCTGCTTATATGTTTAAGTATTCGGAACGTCCCGGTACTCTTGCAGCAAAAAAATACAAAGACGATATCTCGGAAGAAGAAAAAGTTAGGAGATTAAACGAAATCATAGCCCTACAAAGAGACCTATCTCTAAAAAGTAATCAAAAAGACGTGGGTAAAGTCTTTGAGGTATTAGTGGAGGGAGAAAGCAAAAGAGATAGTGCAAAATATTTTGGTCGCACCTCTCAAAACAAAGTAGTCGTTTTTGACAAAGGTTCACAAGAAAAAGGCAACTATGTAAATGTAAGAATAGAATCTTGCACCTCTGCTACTCTTTTAGGTAGTATTTGTTAGTTAAATTTGGTGATTAGAAAAAAACGAACTAATTTTGCACTTTGAAATAAGTATAAGAGAATAACTAAGAAAAAGATATAGATATGAAAAAATTAAACAATGTACTTTGGGGGGTTGGTATAATAGTACTGCTGGCTTCTTGTACATCTCAAAAGAATTTGATTTACTTTCAAAATGATGAATTAAAAACTGAAAATCAACCCGATACTATGATATATAAGTATGCTGAGGGATATACTAATGCTTCACCAGAATACAAGATACAGCCTCAGGATATGTTGTACATTCAGATTTATTCCTCTTTGGATGATAAGGCTTTGACGCTTTTCCAATCCTCTACTCAAAACAACTACAATTCCACTTATGGCGACCAAGGAATGTATCTAAATTCATACGAAGTAGACCAAAAAGGTTACATAGATTTGCCTACCATAGGTAAAGTGCTTGTGGAGGGAATGACTTTAGAGGAGGCACAACAAACCATCAAACAAAAAGCGGAAGAATACACCGAAGGCATTGTGGTTATGTGTCGTATGGTAACATTTAGAATAAAAGTTGCAGGAGAAGTAAATAAGCCGGGAGTTTATACTTTTTATCAGCCAGCGGTGAATATTTTTGACGCTCTTTTGGCTGCTGGAGATTTAACCTATTATGGAAATAGACAAAAGATAAGAATAGTAAGAAAAACCACAGATGAGGACATTGTCTATACATTGGACATAAGGAAAGCCTCTGTTTTGCAAAACAAGAATTATTATCTTAGGCCGGGAGATATAGTCTATGTGGAGCCTAATAAGAACACAAAGACCCTAACTACTATCAACCCTCCTTTGACCACGGTTACCTCTTCCTTATCTTTGATAACCTCTATTATAGCAATTATAGTATCAATTAACAATATGAAATAATAGGATATGAGCCAGAATATTTCCAACAAACCAATAATAGACAACCAAGCAAACGGACAAGAGAACGAAAATCAAATTAATGTTTCCGAATTGCTGTTTAAGGTACGCGAAAAATGGTATCTTTTTGCCATAGCGGTGGCGATAGCCTTGATACTTGCTTTTTTTGTTAATAGGTATGCCACACCAAAATACGAGGCTTCCTCCACCCTATTAATAAAGACAAATAACGATATGTTGAACTCTTTGTCAATGGGAACAACATTTTTGCGTTCAGGTAACGAGGATTTTCAAAACGCCATAGGAACAATACAATCCTACACCATTACCAAACAAGTACTTAAAACAATGAATATGTATGTATCCTATTATCAAAGATTAAATTTTAGATATGACGATATATACAAGGATTCTCCTTTTGAGGTAATTTTGGATATAACCAAACCTCAACCAACCAACGTAAATATAAAGGTAAAGATATTGGATAAAAATACCTTAGACCTTTCTTACGATGCCAAAAGCAATGTTTCTGTATATGACTATGTGGAAGACAAACTTTTGGACGAAAAAACCAATATACCAAGCCGACATACCAAACTAAAATTAGACGAGTGGTATAACCAAGACGGTATGCGTTTTAAAATACAACTTGTGGAAGACAAATGGGACGAGAAAAACATAGACCTACCATACGCCTTTATGATTAACAATTTGGAGGCGATGGCTGAGGCTTATAATTCCACTAAGATAGACCTTATAAACAAAGAATCTTCCATAGTAACCATTAAATTTAAGGACGACAATCCTAAGATTGCTATTGATTTTGTCAATACTCTTTGCCAAGTATATATAGACAGAACCTTTGAAGAGAAAAACTATCTGAATGTTGCTACAATAGATTTTGTTAATAATCAAATAGTTGCTATCTCTGACTCTCTTACTACTGCAGAAGCAAAGAAAGAGTCATTTAAAGAGGCACACAATACTCTTAACCTAACCAACGATGGTCAATATTTGTATGAAAAAAGCAATAAACTACAAGAGCAAAAAGCCTCAGAATACGCAAAAAGACAATATTATGCCTATCTTACTAACTATATAAACACAGCGAAAATTGACGAAGGTATAGCCTCACCAGAGGCTGCTGGTGTTACCGATGTTGTGCTTAATACTCTTATAGGCAAATTATCTGATGCCATAATAGAATACAAAACCGCTTCCTCAAAACGTTCAGAAAAAAATCCGAGAATCAAAGAATTAAGAACAACAATAGAAACAATAAGAAATCAGATATCGGAAAGTTTGAAAAGTATAAAAGAGGCTTCAAACATTATTGTAAAAGAATTGGATAGACAACAAAACGAATTGCAATTAGCAATCAACAAATTGCCTTCCACTGAGAGAAATATGATAAACATTGAACGTCAATTCAAATTCAATGATGAGATATACTCTTTCTTGTATCAAAAGAGGGCAGATGCAGAGATAGCAAAGAATGCCGCTTTGCCAGACCATAAGATAATAGACAAAGCAAGTGTAGCCACAAAAGTTTATCCTCGTACTGCACTTAACTTCCTTATTGCTTTTGTGCTTGGACTTTTGGTTCCGGGAGCGTATATATTCATTAAGTACATAACAAAGGATACCATAGACAGCAAGGACGATTTGCAAAAGATTTCTCAAAGTCCTATTCTTGGTTATATTCCTCGTTTTCCAGAGGGTAGCAATCCTTTGATGGTATTCAACAAACCAAAATCTCAAATCACAGAGTGTTATAGGACGATTAGAACAAATGTCAAATACATTTTGGAGGCCAATAAAGATGCAAAACAGGATGGTTTGGGCAATACTATACTTGTAACCTCTTCTATGCCAAGCGAGGGTAAGTCTCTGACTTCTGTAAATATTGCTTCTGTGTTCTCTATAAACAAGAGTAAAACTCTTCTTTTGGAATGCGACCTTAGAAAACCAAAATACCACAAAACCTTTGGACTTGATGCCTCAAAGGGTATAGTATCTTATTATATAGATAAGGCAGGGATTGATGATATTATTCAGCACACAGAATTTGATAATTTTGACGTTGTTTGTGTAGGTCAAGTGCCACCTAATCCTTCTGAAATAATAGATTCTGAGAAGATGAAAACTCTTATAGAAGAATTGAAGAAAAGATATGACTATATCGTTTTGGATACTCCTCCTGTAAATCTTATAGCAGATGCTCAGACTCTTGCCAAACAAGTGGATGTTGTCCTTTATATGGTACGTCTTGGACAAACTTCTGCCTCTATATTACGAAACTCTTTGGTGGAAATGGAACAAAGAAGCAATGTAAAAGTTAATTTCATACTTAACTATGTAGAAACACTTATGCAAAAGTATGGATATGGCAAAGTATATGCATACGGAAACTATGGCTATGGCGGTAAATACGGATATGGTTATGGTGGCAAGTATGGTTATGGCACTTCTTATGGATATGGCTATTTTGATGATGAGGCAAGTCTAAAACATTCCAAAAAATCAAATAGAAATTCCCGTAAAAAGACCTATGGTATTGAAACTCACATAGATAGTGCTGATGGGGGGGGGGGATTTAAAAGGAAGTACCAGATATAAAATGTAAGTTATAACTATTAAATTGTTTGATAAATGGATTATAGGACGAAAAAAAAGATTTCGTCCTATAATTATAAATAAAAAAACGTTTTTATGCACTGTAATATACCTATATTTATTCCTCATTTGGCTTGTCCTCATGCTTGTATTTTTTGTAATCAAAGGCATATTAGCGGACAAACAAAAGCACCTACAATACAAGAAGTAAAACAAACCATAGGCTCTTATCTATCCACCATAAAAGAAGGGAGCGAAGTAGAGGTTGCTTTTTTTGGAGGTAGTTTTACGGGAATAGATATAGAGTTGCAAAATAAGTATTTACAAGCCGTTCAACCATATATTAAGGAAGGCAAAGTAAAATCCATAAGACTATCCACTCGCCCGGACTACATTAACGAAGAAATCCTCCTTAATCTAAAACAACACAATGTTTTAGACATAGAATTAGGCGCTCAATCTTTAGACAACGAGGTTTTGTTTTTTTCTGAACGAGGACACAGAGCAGAAGATGTTTTCAAAGCCTCTGAAATGATAAAAAACCATGGTTTCAAACTTGGCTTACAAATGATGATAGGCTTGCCCTTAGATAGCAAAGAAAAAAGCATCAATACTGCTAAAACAATAGTGGAATTGGGAGCAAAGACTACAAGAATATATCCCACTTTGGTTATAGAGCAGACCTTTTTGGCACAACTATATAGAGAAGGAAAATATTCTCCACTTTCCATAGAAGAGGCAGTGGATTGGACAAAAGAAGTATATAAAATTTTTGCAAATAGCGATGTTAAAGTTCTTAGAGTTGGTCTCCACCCCTCCAAAGATTTGATATCCGGAGCAGGTTATTTGGCAGGACCTTTTCATGTATCCTTCTTTGAACTTGTACTCTCTTCCATATGGCGAGACAGATTGTTGAATATAAATAAGATTGGTCAAAATATGTATGTAAATCCCAAGGACATAAACTATGTTATTGGCTATAAATCAAAGAACAAAGATATTATTCACAACCTTAGCCTCAACATAAAACAAACGACAAAAGTAAAACAA
>JAUNWC010000022.1 GCA_030540495.1 Bacteroidota bacterium | reverse complement strand
TGATAATCAAGCAAAGTTTGTCAAATTTGAGTTTTAATTGACAATTAAAAAAAAACAGCCTGTGCCTCCAACCTAATAATACCGCTATTTTGTTTTATAACAATTTTATTAGAATTGCAATAAAAGAAAGAAACTAACGTTTATAATAAACTTAACAATAAAAAAGATATAAGATGGAATATGGTATGATGGGGGTTAATGGAATTTACTGGATGATTTTCTTTGGCACAATGTTGCTAAGTTGGTTGGTAAGTTCCTCTTTGACAAAAGCGTTTAAGCAATATTCAAAAATTCCTACTTCGGGTAACCTTACGGGCAAGGAAGTTGCAGAAAAAATGCTAAAAGACAATGATATCTATGATGTAAAAGTAACTTGCATACAGGGGCATTTAACAGATAACTACAACCCTACTAACAAAACTCTTAACCTTTCCCCTGAGGTATATAATGGCAATTCTGTTGCAGCGGCAGCGGTTGCGGCACACGAGTGCGGGCATGCTGTTCAACATGCTAAGGCTTATTATTGGTTGCAAATGAGAAGTACTCTTGTACCTATCGTTAGTTTTGCAAGCAAATGGGTTACTTGGGTGCTTTTGGGTGGTATGTTGCTTATAAGAACTTTTCCTCAATTGCTTTTGGCTGGTATAGTTCTTTTTGCTCTTACTACTTTGTTTTCTTTTGTAACCTTGCCGGTGGAAATCAATGCATCCAAAAGGGCTTTGATATGGTTAGACCATAGTGCCATAACCTCTCCTCAAACTCACCCTAAGGCAGAAAGGGCTTTAAGGCTTGCCGCTTACACCTATGTTGTTGCAGCAATTTCTTCTTTGGCTACATTGTTGTACTATGTTATGATGTACCTTGGTGCAAGTAGGAGAGATTAACAAAAAAATGATTCTTTGTTATGAGAAAAAGAGATTTTTTGAAGAGCAAACTCTTCTTTAAACATTTGCTTTTAATAGTTTTATCTTTCTTTGCTTTGCTATTTATAGTAATGCAGGTTTTGAAAATATATACTCGTCATGGCAAAGAATACGAAGTACCAAAGATAACAGATAGACTTTTGCAGGAGGTTGCTAATTCTGAGGAAATGACTTTGTTTGATATTTTTATTTTAGACTCCATTTACAGGGAGGATTTGCGACCTGGCACCATTCTTACCCAAGACCCTAACCCGGGTACAATGGTAAAAAAAGGAAGAAAGATATATATAACGGTTGTTGCTTTTTCAGGAGAAATTGTTTCTATGCCTTCTTGTAGTAATGTATCGTTGAAAACGGCTGTTCAAAATCTTGTGGATAAGGGACTTAGAGTGGGTACTCTGATATTTAGAAACGCTGATATTAGTGGCGAGGCTTTTGTGGTGGAGCAACGATTTAAGGGACAAACCATAAGAGCAGGAGCGGAGATTCAGAGTGGAGAGTCTGTGGATTTGATAGTAGAGGTTCCTTCCACTACGGCTACAATAAAAATTCCCGATATACTTGGCAAGACAGAGAAAGAGGCAGAACTGATGCTTTGGAAAGCAGGATTAAACGTAGGTACAAAACAATATGAGGGAGAAAAAGACTCTCAGCAGATGAGAGTTGTAACATACTCTCCTCTTGCCAATACTATTACCATAGGTCAAAGTATTTCCCTTAATTTTATGAACGAGAACAATCGTAAATACAAAAAACAAATAAATGAATTTAGGGAGGAAAAAAACTCTGTATCCGAGCAAGAGCAAATAAATGCACAGATAGAAGAGCAAATAGGTATGGAGGAATGGATAGAGCAAAGTAATGAATAAAATGATTAGAAAAATAAGAAATATATTTATAGTTATTTGTTTGGCTTTGTGTGGTTTGCACTCTGAGGCGCAAGAGGTTTATCTTCCTTTTCTTGATGATTTTTCTTCTTATAGTGGCGAGCCAAGAAGGGATTTGTGGATAGGAGAAAACTGTTTTGTCAATCATAACTATCAGTATTTGCCTCCAAGTGTGGGAGTTGTAACCTTAGATGTAATAGACAAAAACGGCAATCTTTACCCTTCGGCTAATACATTGGGTTTTGTAGGCGACACTCTTTGCTCGGCTTTTATACATTTGGATTGTTTAGCCTCTCAGACTCCTTTGCAAGTAAAAGACTCGGTGTATATGTCTTTTTTTGTACAGCCCGGAGGAGGAGCAGGCAATATGTGGGAAAGAATAGGCTCGCAACCTTCAAGCAAAGATTCTTTGGTTTTGCAATTTTTTTCTGCCACAGAAAACACTTGGAACACTGTTTGGTCTATGCGAGGCGAAAGTGTAGATTCTCTTTATGCTAAGGACAGCAATTATTTTCGCTATGTCCTAATACCAATAAATGAAGAAAAATATTTTAACGCTTATTTTCAATTTCGTTTTCTAAACTATGCCTCCTTGGACGCTAATCCACAAACCGATTATGTTATCAATTGCGACCAATGGAATATAGACTATGTTTATATAGATTATAACAGAAGTTTGGCTGATAGTAGTTTTAGGGATATTGCTTTTGTCAATCCTGCACAATCTTTATTAAAAGACTATGTTGCCGTACCTTATAAGCAATACAGACCTTCTATGATGAAAGATAGTCTGACAACCACTATAGCAAATCTTTATTCCTCTCCACTTTCTTCCACTTATAAATACCATATATATGATAAGAATCAAAACGAAATATATTTCTATGATGGAGGTTTTGAAAACATTAATCCTTTGTTACTAACTCATGAGTTTCAAACCTCAGAGAACCATATTAAACCGCCATTGCAATTTGCCTTTGATTTGATGAATCAAGAAACAGAATATGAAATAGTCCATATTGCTACCGAAGGCGTGGGGCAAGATAACTTGCAAAGCAATGATACCATAAGATTTAAGCAAATTTTTTCTAATTATTTTGCTTACGATGATGGCACAAGCGAAGGAGGTTTTGGTATCAACCCATTGAAAGGAAGCAACCTTGCCTTGGGTTTTTCTCTTAATCAAGAGGATACTCTAAACGCGGTGGATATATACTTTAATAAGACTTACAACCAAGATAGCACTGATAAGAAATATTTCTTTCTTTGTGTTTGGAATGCTATAGAACAAGGGGATATTTCTCTGCCAAACAATATTATTTATAAGTCAGAAAGACTATTGCCACATAGTGATTCTCTTAACAAATTTACTCGTTATTATCTTTCTGAGCCTTTGATTTTGACAGAAGGAGACTTTTTTGTTTCTTTGGAAATAAAAAACAAAGGCGATTATATCAACATAGGTTTTGACCGCAACAATAATGCCTCTTCTCATACTTTTTCCAAGTTGGCAAATGGTACTGAATGGGAGCAAGCCTTTGTTGTTGGAGCATTGATGATTAGACCTTATTTTGGTTATAAATCGGTTGGCTTAGATAATGTTTTGAGTAGTGAAGTAATAAGAATTTACCCTAATCCCGCAAAGGATATCATATATATAGACAGCAAACAAACAATAAAAGAAATTTATCTTACTTCCCCCTTAGGCATAAGAGAAAAAATGAATTTTACTTCTTTTAATCAAGGAGTTTATAGCCTGAATATAAGCAATAAAAAAAGCGGTATGTATCTTCTAAGCATAGAAGACGAAAAGGGTAATATTTATTCTAAGCAAATAATAAAGCATTAGATAAGCAGAAAAAATAAGTTAGGATAGGTTTTTTTAGTAATTTTGCACGTATGAAAATACGTATTACAAAAGAGTTTCACTTTGAGATGAGTCATTGCCTCAATAATTATGATGGGGCTTGCAAAAATATCCATGGGCATAGTTACAAGTTGTTTGTTACACTTAGAGGAGAACCTTCTAAGGAAGAGAATTCCTCTTCTTATGGTATGGTTATGGACTTTACAGAATTAAAAAAAATAGTAAAGCAAAATATTTTGGACATTTATGACCATAGCCTTGTAATAGAAAAAAACTCTCCTTTTATCTGTGCTGTAAAACAAATGGATACAAAAAAAAGTATAGTAGATTTTCAGCCAACTTGTGAGAATCTTGTCTTGCATTTCAAAAGAATATTAGAGGATTTGTTGCCTAAGCAAGTGGATTTGTATAAAATAGTTTTATACGAGACAGCCTCCTCTTGTGCAGAATGGAACAAAGAAGACGAGGTATAGAAGTAGAAAAATTTTGAGAAAAAAAGATAAATTTTTATTGTTTATTTGTTTTTATCAACTATTTTTGCAGATATAAAAACCTAAAAAACAAAAGATATATGGCAAAATTCAATTTGGAAAATCTTCCGTTTGAACAAAATGCTTTGGAACCTCATATTAGCAAGACAACCATAGAGTTCCATTATGGCAAACATCATCAAACATACGTAAATACCCTAAATTCTCTTGTGGAGAATTCGGAGTTTGTAGATAGTTCTTTGGAAGATATCATAAGAAAATCAGAAGGAGCAGTGTTTAACAACGCCGCTCAGGTTTGGAATCATAATTTTTATTGGCACTGTTTAACACCAAAAAGCAACAAAGGACCAAAAGGAAATTTGGCCTTAGCCATAGAGAAAACTTTTGGCTCGTTTGAAAAATTCAAAGAAGAATTTACAAACAAATGTCTTTCTTTGTTTGGCTCAGGTTGGTGTTGGTTGGTGAAAGACAATGAAGGCAAAGTTTCCATAGTGCAGAAATCTAACGCCGGCAACCCTATTACCGAAGGCTTAAAACCTATTTTGGTTTGTGATGTTTGGGAGCACGCTTATTATTTGGACAAACAAAACGCAAGAGCCAAATATGTAGAATCTTTTTGGGAGATAGTAAATTGGGAATTTGCACAAAAGAATTTTGAGGAATAAATGTATAAAAGTTTAACCTAAAAATAGATAAGAAGATGGAAACATACGAATGCACAGTTTGCGGGTACGTATATGACCCTGCAGTGGGAGATGAGGAAAACGGAATTGCTCCTGGCACAAAGTTTGAAGATTTACCTGAGGATTGGGTTTGTCCTGTCTGTGGAGTAGGTAAATCAGAATTTGAAAAGAAATAGTTTTTTTTTAATTTTTTCATGCTTGTTTTTGGAGACGCTATTGTGCGTCTCCAAATTTTATAATAAACAACAAAAATATGGCTATAATAAAAACTCTTTTGGGAAAGACTCCCAAGTTTGGCAAAGATTGTTATTTGAGTGAAACCTCTGCTATAATAGGCGATGTGGTTATGGGAGATAATTGCTCGGTTTGGTTTTCGGCTGTTATTAGAGGAGATGTAAATACTATACGCATAGGCAATAATACAAACATTCAAGATTGTGCTTGCATTCATGCAACTTTTGAAACTGGACCTACATTCATAGGTAATGATGTAAGCATAGGGCATAATGCTACTGTTCATGCTTGCAGGATAAAAGATGGTGCATTGATAGGAATGGGAGCAACACTTTTGGACGGGTGTGAAATAGGCGAGCAAGCCGTAGTAGCAGCAGGAGCCTTAGTATTATCTGGGACAAAAATAGGCAAAGGTGAACTGTGGGCAGGAGTACCTGCAAAGTTTGTCAAAATGGCTAAAGAAGGACAAGCCAAGAGTTTTGCCGACCATTATACCACCTACAAACAATGGTACAAAGAATAAAATATAAGACAGGTTGTTATAGGTTATAATAGTTTTGAGGCTTAGCCTCCCTATAGGTTATAATAGGTTAGCATAGATTGGAGGCAGTGCCTCCTTATAGGTTAGCATAGGTTACAAGCACAGCCTGTTTTATTGGGCAGGGTCTTTACGTTTTGTTATACGCTTATGCGTCTATTACAACCTATGCTAACTTATCATAACCTATTACAACCTATAGGGAGGCTAAGCCTCCAACCTATTATAATCTATAAAAAAATAAAAATTTTTTCTAAAAAATTTGTTAGTATAAATAATTGTACTACTTTTGCAGTGTATTATTAAAGTATTACACTAATATAGTATAATAAAACTTAAAATTGTTAGAAATATGAAAATAAAATTGATTCTCAGTGTTTTGTGTGTGCTTGCATACATAAATACAAATGCTCAAAATGTTGTAAAAGGCTATATTTTAGATAGTCAAACAAAAGAGGCTGTACCTTTTTGCAATGTTATGTTATACTCGGATACAAGCCAAAATGCTGTTTTGCTTGGCGGAGGCGTATCGGATGATAACGGCAATTATTCTATAGATTATAACAAAAATGCCAAATATATTACTTTTTCTTTTATAGGATACAAGACTATTTCTTTGTCCATAGAGGCTAATTCAAAAAGAGTAAAGGATACATTATATATAAACAACATTCTTTTGGAGGCTGATAGGCAAACGCTTAGCACCATAGAGGTTTTTGCACAACAAAAGCGTTTTGAAATGACAAACGATGGAGTGGCTATGAATATAGACGAGGATGTTTCTTCGGCAACTGCCAATGCTTTTGAACTTCTAAGAAAAGTTCCTGGAGTGGTTATAGACAAAGATGAAAACATACAACTTAATGGCAAAAGTGGAATATTGTTTCAAATAAATGGCAGAGATATTCGCATTCCTTACTCAGCAATAAAAAGTATGTTAAAAGCCATGTCGCCCTCGGATATAGAAAAAATAGAAACCATATCCAACCCTTCGGCAAAATACGAGGCAGAAGGTACGGCAGGAATTATCAATTTAAGGATGGCAAAACACGAGTCCTTGGGTTGGTCTGGTGAAGTTAATGCTTGGAGTGCATACGCTAACGAATGGAAACACAACGAGGGATTGAATCTAAATTATGTTAATAGTCGTTGGACAGTTAATTCCTCTCTTTCTTATAACAAATGGGCAGGACAAACTGAGGCGGAGAGCGAAGTATATATTTTTAACGACAATGCTCCTACTACTATGAGAAAAATGGATAAAACCACTCAGAGATTTGATTACAAGGGATTTAATGGAAATCTCTCTGCTGATTACAAAATAAACGATAATTCTTCTATTGGAGGTATGTTTTCTTTTAATGGTAGTTCTCACCCAGATATGGATAACCCTGCTACCAAAACACGTTTCTATACTTATCCTTACTCTATAGTTGATTCTTCTTATATGAATAAAGGAGACGAATATGGCAATGGGCGAAATATGTTGGCAAATCTTTGGTATACAAGAAAAATAGACTCTTTGGGAGGACAATACTCCATAACCTTAGACTACAATAACAATATTTCAAAGGACTATTGCCTTGATAAAGCCGCTTACTATTATGGAGATTTTATTTCTCTTATGAAAGAGGGCTCTGATAATGATTCCACAAAAAATACTTATAACACATATTCTGCTAAATTTGACCTTATTAAGCCTTTTAACCAAAGAATGTCTTTGGAATTTGGAGCAAAAACTCGTTTGACCAAAGTAAGCAATGATTTTATTTGTTACGAAGACGGAGAATACAACACAGAGACCTCTAACCACTTAGACTATACCGAAAACGTTAATGCCCTCTATGCTTCTTTCTCTGATAGGTTGAGCGATAAGTTATCTTTGCGTTTGGGACTTAGAGCCGAGCATACTCATACCAACATAAAACAGCAAGTAAATAACTCCGAAAAAACAAAGGACTATATAGATATTTTTCCAAATCTAAACCTTAGTTACAAACTTAACGATATGGATAATCTAACCTTTGTTTATTCCTATAGAATTACTCGCCCAGAATACAATAGTATGAATCCTTTTGTGGAGAAGGAAAACGAATATTTATACAAGAGTGGTAACCCTGATTTAAAACCACAATATACTCATTCGCTTAACTTGTCATACGCTTTCCATTACTTTATTTTCCTTACAGCCACATACGACTATACCAACGATATTATTTCTCAAACACAATACCTAAGACCCGGAACTGCTATTTTTGAGGACAAGCCTTATAACTTAGGACATTCTCAACAAGCCTCCATCGGTCTTAGCACTTATTTGCCTTTGGGCAAACACCTTGAATGGACTATTTGGGCGCAAGGTACATATAGACAAACCAGAGTAGATGACCCATTGTTGAAACTTAATGTTGAAAGATTTGGTTTTATGACTTGGCAATCTATAAAAATGGATTTCTTCTTTAAAACCAAACTTATGCTCTCTGCTTTTTATATGACGGGAGGACAAGAAGGCACTTATTCTATGGGAGATATGCTTTCGTTTGATGTAAATCTTTCTAAGGAATTTCTTAACAAGAGTTTGAAAGCCTCCATAGGCGTTGGACAATTGCCAAAACGCACCTTTACTATGGATATGACAACCGAAAACTCAAAGATAAAAAACTCTATTGTTTGGCAATACCCTATGGTTAGTGCGTCTTTGTCTTATTCTTTTGGTAAAAAAGCCGACAACAACACCCTAAAAAGAATACAAAGCAAGGATATGGACGAACGAGCAGGAGGAGAAATAAGCACTGGACAAGGTCAATCAAACCATTAAAAAACAAGAACACTAAAAAATACATAACACAATGATAGAAGTAAGGGATTTGACTTTTTTCTATAAAAAGCGTAAATTGATTTTGGATAATATTACTTGTTCGTTGCAAAGTGGAAGGATATATGGTCTACTTGGCAAAAACGGAGTGGGAAAAACTACACTTTTGCACCTAATGGCAGGATTAAAGTTTCCAAAGTTGGGCAATGTGCAAGTATCTTTTTCGAACTCAGAGGAAGTTGATAATTTGCTTATTCCACAAAGAAGAAAAGTAAATTTTCTTAGAGATGTTTTCTTCCTAAATGAACAAATGCCAGATTCTGATTTTACCATAGAGCAGTTGGAAAAACATACTTCGGTTTTCTATCCGCATTTTTCTACCTCAGATTTTGATACTTATTTACAGGAATTTGAGATTGTGGATAAAAAACAAAAACTTTCCAAACTTTCCTTTGGCACCAAGAAAAAAGTATATATAGCCTTTGGTTTGGCATGCAATACGAGGTTGATTTTTCTTGATGAGCCTACCAATGGACTTGATATTCCAAGCAAATCTTCTTTTCGTAAGATACTTATAAAAGCCATGACGGATGACAAGACCATAGTTGTTTCTACACATCAGGCACGAGATTTGCAAAACGTTTTGGACAATATCATAATACTTGATAACAATCAAGTTCTTCTTAATGTTTCTGCAGAAAAGATTACAGAAAAACTTTGGTTTGGTATAGAAGAGAATGCTAATTATACGGATAAGATTCTCTATCAAGAGGATAACGTGGCAGGATTGGCTGTTGTCAGACAAAACAAAGGTGGCGAGGAAAGTAATCTTGATGTAGAAATGTTTTTCAATGCATCCTTTCTTAATAAAAATTTGTTTAAAGAATTGTTTAGTTAAAGTTTAAAGAATTATGTTTAGTTTACAAAGAAGTTTTCTCTTGTTGCGAAGAGATTTATTAGTCAGTATAAAAACCCTGTTAAGTAGTTTCTGTGCCTTAGTGATTATGGCTGCAATTCTTATGATTTTGGGTTGCATAAGTATTCCCGGTCAAAGTATGATAACAGATGATTTCAATTCTTTTTATATGTATTTTACTGTTGCAACGGTGGTGCTTGTTGGTGTTCTTGCTTTTAGAAGTTACGACAAGCCTTATAATCGTTCGCTTTCTATTCTTTTGCCTCTAAGTAATGAGGAGAAGTTTCTAACCAACTTTATTCTCTCTTTTCTTATTATTCCTATTCTTGTTTTTGTTGCCTTGTTTATTGGTATGGAAATAGGACATTTGGTTAATTATCTTAGATTTGAGGAGTATCACTTTTTGTATAAAGAAAGTTTTTATTCTTTTTCCAAATACGATAGTTACTTGCAAGTTTATCTGCTTTTGAGTTTTTCTTTCTTAGGAGCCATTATCTTTAAAAAGAATAAGTTGATAAAAACTTGGGCTATTGTTTTTGGAGCCTTCTTTTTGCTCCTTCTTGGTTCGGTATTCTATATTTATTTTAATTTTCCAAATATAATAGGAGAGGAACTTATTATTCCAGACAAACTACAGATTATAGTAGATATATTATGTCATATCATATTTTTCCTTTGTCTTGTAGGAACATATTTGAAACTAAGAAAGGAAAGGAGTTAGGTATATTATGTTTATAGACAATACTCCGATATTTATACAACTTTCTGAGCGTCTGGCTGACGATATTATAGAGGACAAAATCAAAGAAGAGGATAGAATACCTTCGGTTAGGGAACTTGCCGGACACTATGAGGTGAATATAAACACCGCAATGAAAGCCATAGAGCGCCTTGCCTCCAACAAAATAATTTACAATAAAAGAGGTATGGGTTACTACGTAAGTCCGGGAGCCAAACAAGCGGTGATGGAAATACGCAAAAAGGACTTTTTTGATAACTTTCTTCCTTTTCTAAGTAAGACTATGAAACAACTTTCTTTGACCATAGAAGATATAAAAGACAGAATATAAAGAGAGAATTTTTGTAACTTTGCAGAAAGTTATTGATATCAATATGGCAGGAGTTAATAAATATTACTACTTGTATCAAGTGAGAAGGGGAAGAGCTGAGGCAAATGAAATGCCTTTGCAGGAATTTTTGGAGGTGTTTTTCAAACGTTGCCACATAGATTATTCTCCATACGAAGAGGAAATAAAAAAACAATGGACAAAGACAACGGGCAAACTTATTAAGCACTATACCAAAAGTCTTTATTTGAACAAAAAAATCCTATATGTTACCCTTACTTCTCCTATAGCCAAAGCCGAACTCTCTATGGTAAAAGAGGCTGTTAAAAACAAAATAAATAGAGATATAGGCAAAGAAGTTCTTAAAGATATTGTTCTTATAAGTTAGAATAAGTTGCAGGCTAAGGCAGACCTATAAGGGCAAAACACCCTCAGGGTGTTTTATTGGGGCAAAGCCACAACCTGAGGTTGACCTATAAGGGCAAAACCGGTTTATAGGTTAGCATAAGTTAGCATAGGTTGGAGCCTTTGGCTCCTTATATAAGTTGGGATAGGTTATGATAAGTTGTAATAAGCTATTTTAGGAGGCAGAGCACCCTCAGGGTGTTTTATTAGGCAAAGCCACAGCCTAAGGCTGCCCCATAAGAGCAAAGCCGTTACTTTT
>JAUNWC010000311.1 GCA_030540495.1 Bacteroidota bacterium | reverse complement strand
AACCAAATTAACGAAACAAATATTGATAAAAGAAGCAATTCATTAAAATTAGAATCAGAAAAATTATTAGCCGGCGAAATAATGGCAAAAATCCATTGTGATTTAACTTTTGAAAATGAAAAAGTAACCTATGCTAAAATCATTGAAAATCAAACAAAAGAATTAGTAAAATCATTACTTAATAATACGGAATATAATGGGTTTTTATTTAAAACTGGTAAATAATTTTAGGAAAACCTACTTATTTTCGTAATACTTTCATACTTTCCTATTAATACTTTTCAAAAAAGAATTAAGATGTGTTTAAATAGTATAAAAAAGAAAATAAAAATAAAGTATGTTTGCTTCAAAATGATGTAATTAAAATTTAACTTCAATAATATTTTTGTGTTTTTGCTTGAACACGAAAATTTAAAACCATTGTGTTTTATTTTTTAATGCTGAACAAAAAATTACTAATTAATTAAAATTACTGAACAATTGTTTTTTATCTTAAAAAAATAGTTGAATAAAAATATTTAAATAAAACAAAAAACTAAAATAAAAAACAAGAAAAAAATTGATAATGTGATAAAAATGAATGCTCGAAAAATAATTACAGTATTCATATTCCTAATAATTGCAACAAGCACAATATCATTAGTAAGTGCAACAGCACCAGCACGATTAAATGCAACAACTGATGATACTATAACTTATTTTGGATATGATACTGCACCTGGAAAAGCAGGATACAATTACGGAATAGACATCGGCGACGACACATACTATTTTGACTGGCTCGGTGAAATGATCATGTCAGAATATAGTCCTATGTTTAATCAAGTATCCAATTATGATTTATCCAAAATGGATAATGATGTAGACATAAAAAATGCTTTTGGAAATACTGTAGGTGGTTTAAAATACGATACAAATGACAATGAATTCTTTGATTTTAAAGTAGATAAACCATTCAGTTTCACATGGCATGGTGGAGAACAAGTAGGATTAAATGATGATGCAAAAGTCATAGATAAAATTTATGATAGTAATGGGAAAGAATTAAAACTGTAAAAAAAGGATTTGTGTAAATATGGGGTTTTTAGAAAATGCCATAGATATGGGTAGAAAAGTATGTGATAAAGCAAAAGAATTTGAAGCACAACAGGACATACAAAGGAAAGCATCTAAAGAAAAAAGAAGTTTAAAATCATTTAAAAAACTTCAAAAAGGATATAAATGTTCAGTAAAACAACAAGTTATTGTGAATCAATTACTTGGAAGTTATCCTAAAAATAGATTTTTCAAAGGCCGTGTCAGAGCTACTGAAACAGCAATTGTCGTGACTGTTGGGGATTCACAAACTCATAATTTCCCATACTCTGAAATTAATGATCTTTATAAAAGAGGAGCTAATTTAAGAATAGGAACGGATTATGACACAATTCAAATAACAAATTGTAGGCATACTGAAGATATTGTAAGAGTAATTGAATATATGAAAAATAAGTAAATTGTATGAAGTATGTTTGCTTCAAAAAGATGCAATTAAACTTTGACAGGGGAAGAATATATGGTTTATAAAAGAAAATATAAAGTTAATAAAAATGAATTAAAAAAATATTTTCAAGATTTAAAAGAACTGGAAGATTGGATACCATATATAATTCGAATGGAGTTACCTAAAGGTTATTCTTTAAAGTTAGGAAAAAATGCTACCAATAAAGATTTATTGAGTAAACGATTATTGGAACATAAAATTGAAAATTCTAGAAGTACAATGGATGGTCCATAATTAATGGATTATGAAATTGACATATTTATTAGAAAGTATCCTTATTTCACATCATTATTTGATAAATTATAATTATTTGATTTAAAAGGATTAATAATATTATGTATTGAATGAATAATATGCATATTTGC
>JAUNWC010000310.1 GCA_030540495.1 Bacteroidota bacterium | reverse complement strand
AGCATTATGGTATTAAAGCATCGGGCAATGTAGGAGAAGAGTTGGTTAATCTTCAATTGCAAAAGAATATAAAAATAAAACGTTCCGATTTCTTAGGAGTAAAACTAATTGTTTGGGACAAAGACCCTAACTATGCCGCTAATATAGCCAACTATATGACCGAGCAACTTACCGACCTAAGATATAAAATGAAACAAGCCAAGTCCGACAGTATAAAAAATTGTTTGGAAAGGACAAAGAAGGAATTGGAGCAGGAGTATTTGAAATATAACGACTCGCTTGGTATGATTATGCAAGAGAGCAACATATACTCTCCGTTGACTTACTCAGACCGTGTTATGCAAGAGATGTCTAAGCAGATAGCAGCAGGCAATACCGCAGGAGTACAACGTTTGGAGGCAAAGATGGCTCACTTAGTAAAATATGCTTCAGAGATTAATAGATATAATGCCTTGGTAGAAGATAAGCAAGATTTGTTAGAAACTTGGGATCAACACTATCATCAAGCAATACTTGATTTGGAGGCAAATATTCCTTCTGACTTTATAGTGGAGCGTGCTACACCAGCCGGCAAAAAGGACAAACCAAAACGTGCTATTATTGTTTTGATTTCTGCTTTGTTATGTACGCTTATAGCCGCTGAGGTGTTAATATTGAGAGAAAAACGCAATACTCATAAAACACAAGATGAGCAAAATCTCCAAGCATAATAGAAATACTTACATAATTATTGCGACTCTGTGCTTATTGTTTCTAAGCATAGGTTATGCTACTATAGAGTTGGGGATAGAGTGGTTTGCATTTATTCCTTTGATTGCATTGGTCTTGATGCTTATAATAATGCGTTTTGACTACACAATGTTTGCTATTGCACTCCTTACACCTTTTTCTCTTTTTACCAAATATGAGATGTTCTCAGTAGCCTTTCCTACAGAACCAATTCTCATACTTGTTACTCTTATATTTTTGTTTGAGTTGAGTATGAGAAACAAAATTCCCACAGAATTTTACAGACATCCTGTCTCTAAATGGATACTACTTTCTTTGCTTTGGATAGCCATAAGTATGATTTTTAGTTCCGATTTTATTGTTTCGGCTAAGCATCTTATAGCAAGGTTATGGTTTATTATTCCCTGCTATTTTATGGTAATGCTCTTGGTCAAGGATACAAAGAAAATTATGTGGTTTATAGCCTGCTATGGTTTTGCCCTTAGTGTGATAATAGTTATAAGCACTATAAAATATGCTCTTGAGGGTTTTGACCATGCATACGCTAACTATATTATGACTCCTTTCTACAACGACCACACTGCTTATGGAGCCGCCATAGGATTGTTTTTTCCCATATCTTTTTATTATCTTTTTGCAAAAAAAACCTTGTATAACAATATATATTTGAGAGTGTTATTTGCTTGGATTTGTGTGTGGTTGATAGTAGGTTTTGTTTTGTGTTATGCAAGGGCAACTTGGTTAAGTCTTTTTGTTGCCTTTGGTGTATTGGCAGTGGTAAAACTAAAAATAAGTGGCAAATTTATTTTAACAGCAAGTGTAGTAGGTATTGTTTTGTTTGCTCTTACTTGGTCGGTTATAAAAGATAGAATGTCGCAAAATTCTCAAGACTCCTCTGGTAATATATTGGAGCATGTGCAGTCCATTAGCAATATTTCTACCGATGCCTCTAATACAGAAAGAATTAATCGCTGGGCTTGTGCCTTATTGATGACCAAAGAAAAACCTATTTTTGGTTGTGGTTTTGGTACCTATCAATTTGAATATGGTAAATATCAAAAATCAAAAGACAGAACAATAATTTCTACCAACGAGGGAAATATTGGTAGTGTGCATAGTGAATATTTGGGACCTTTGTGTGAAACAGGAATATTTGGTTTGGTAACCATGTTAATGGTTT
>JAUNWC010000021.1:1057-11206 GCA_030540495.1 Bacteroidota bacterium | reverse complement strand
TTTATTTGTTTACACTATTATTTACTTACTAACTTAACAAAAACCATATTCCACAAAAACAAGGATTAAGACATGTTCTTCTTTCTTCTGTCATCTCTTTCTTTTTTAACAAAAACCATATTCCACAAAAACAAGGATTAAGACAAATTTGGTATGATATTATAAAACACTTCTTTTATAAACAAAAACCATATTCCACAAAAACAAGGATTAAGACGACTTTTACATAAAACATAGAGGAGATTTTCTACCAACAAAAACCATATTCCACAAAAACAAGGATTAAGACCGCCTATCATTATAAGTAGGCGGTTTTTTGCGTTATTAACAAAAACCATATTCCACAAAAACAAGGATTAAGACTCTATAAGCAGGCACCCTGCAATACATAATATGTTTAAACAAAAACCATATTCCACAAAAACAAGGATTAAGACTTTTTCTTTATTGGTTAACATATTTTATAAAATATAACAAAAACCATATTCCACAAAAACAAGGATTAAGACTGGCCCATTGTATCACAGATACGATGCTGCCAACTTTCAAACAAAAACCATATTCCACAAAAACAAGGATTAAGACTACCTTGAATGGGTTTATTTGGACGACATCCCTCTCGAACAAAAACCATATTCCACAAAAACAAGGATTAAGACGCATCTATCATATATAGATGCTTGGTTTTTTCTTTAACAAAAACCATATTCCACAAAAACAAGGATTAAGACTTGAAACTGTCTGTAGGTAATACCTTTCAAACCTTCAAAACAAAAACCATATTCCACAAAAACAAGGATTAAGACAAGGTGAAGCCACTCCTTCCGCTATCCTTGTCGGCCAACAAAAACCATATTCCACAAAAACAAGGATTAAGACTACATGTGTAGGGAGACTCCAAAGGGTCCTTCATTAAACAAAAACCATATTCCACAAAAACAAGGATTAAGACTCGAAGTCTATACACCTTCTTTCTTGTATTTCTAAACAAAAACCATATTCCACAAAAACAAGGATTAAGACTCTTTGGCAAAGTAGATTGCTATCTTTTTATCTATGGAAACAAAAACCATATTCCACAAAAACAAGGATTAAGACCTTGAACAACACTTTTTATTGTTTTACTCATTTTTTAACAAAAACCATATTCCACAAAAACAAGGATTAAGACTTCCCCTACTAGTAGATTGCACTTCCAACTTTGACAACAAAAACCATATTCCACAAAAACAAGGATTAAGACCCGGCCTCCTAGAGGCCAGCCACTCTTTGAGTGCGTTAACAAAAACCATATTCCACAAAAACAAGGATTAAGACCCCGTTGTATTCCCTTTACTATATAATCTAAAAACGAAACAAAAACCATATTCCACAAAAACAAGGATTAAGACTGATACTTTTTTCTTTCTTCTATAAAATGCTTTCATTTAACAAAAACCATATTCCACAAAAACAAGGATTAAGACAATGCGTTTTATAGTCCTTTGGGTAGAAGTCCTGGACAACAAAAACCATATTCCACAAAAACAAGGATTAAGACGCAAGCCTTAGTGTGTTTGCCAAACGTTTAATTATAAACAAAAACCATATTCCACAAAAACAAGGATTAAGACATGGTTGCTCAACCTCTTTAAACAACACCGTGTTATAACAAAAACCATATTCCACAAAAACAAGGATTAAGACTTGCATTTGTTACTTTTTCGTTTAATTTCTTTTTTAACAAAAACCATATTCCACAAAAACAAGGATTAAGACACTTTTAAACAATTTTTTCTGAGTACTTCTTTTTCTAACAAAAACCATATTCCACAAAAACAAGGATTAAGACTACGTAAGGAGAGTCCATAGGATCTCTCTCTGCCAAACAAAAACCATATTCCACAAAAACAAGGATTAAGACTACATAAAACAAAACATCTGCGGAACTAAAATAACTAACAAAAACCATATTCCACAAAAACAAGGATTAAGACTAAGTTTGCAAACTACCTTGCTTCTTTATTTCTTTAGAACAAAAACCATATTCCACAAAAACAAGGATTAAAAACCTACGGCTTTTTCATAGATGCTGGCGATATAAAAAGGCTCGCCCTTTTCATTTCGTACCTTATTCCACGTGGTTTTTTTGTTGCTAATGAATATACGTCCATTGTCTAATAGACTGCGTATATACCTTTCCATTTCTTGCTTAAAAGCAACTTTGCTGTCAAATAAATCATTACTATTCATAATTCTTTTTTTTATTTAATTAGACATTAAAAAAGCGGACTCTGTTTATTAAAACAAAGCCCGCCACAACTATTTCTATTTAATTATTCTTTATAAGCCCTTTCCTGCTCCCATACAACTTGCTATTAAAAACAAAGGGAAACCTAAGGCTATTGATATCCCTACTAAAATATCATCAATCCAAATACCATAGAATATGCCACCAGCCATAACACCAACTAATATTACAATACAAAATATCTTAAAGACAACCCACGAATTATATTCGCCTTTTAGTCGCTTATATTCTTTCATACGTTCTTCTTGGGTGGCATTCTCCCATCTCGCTTTTGTATAGATATTCCGTCCTTTATATTTTATATATTCTTCATAGGAAATCTCTCTTTCTTTCTTCTTTCTCATAGTCTGTTATTTTATTAGTTTGTGCAAAAATATAACCTCCTACTGCTAAAATATGGCAGGGAGGTTATAAAATTATATAATTTTTTGTTCTTAGTTTTATATTATATTTATTCCAAACAGTTATAAGTTTTTTAATAACTATGCCCTTTATCCTAAAATTACAGGCTTATATTGTTTTATAAGTTGTAATAGGTTGAGATAAGTTGTAATAGGAAACGCATAAGCGTATAACAAAAAAATAACAATCTTGCTTTCCTATTTTTATGCTACTTATAACCACGCTTATGCGTCTATATAGTAGGCTGTGCCTACGCTTATACGTCCTATAAAACAGCCTGTGGCTTTGACCTATCTTAACTTATAAAAAGAGGCTTAACCTTCAATTCATTATTTTGCATAATTGACGGCTCTTGTCTCTCGTATAACCGTTACTTTTATCATACCCGGAAATACCATCTCGGTTTGTATTTTCTTAGATAAGTCAAAAGAAAGTTGGGTGGCTTCTTGGTCTGTCATCTTATCTGCCGCAACTATTACTCTTAACTCTCTACCTGCTTGTATTGCGTATGTTTTTACCACACCATCGTAAGACATAGCCATTTCCTCTAATTTATTTAAACGACTAATATACGCCTCAACCACTTCTCGTCTTGCTCCCGGTCTTGCTCCCGATATGGCATCACAAATTTGAACCACTGGAGCATACAAACTTTTCATCTCTATTTCATCATGGTGGGCTCCTATGGCATTACAAACCTCAGGCTTTTCTTTATATTTTTCAGCAAGTTGCATACCATGTATTGCGTGTGGCAATTCTGGAGCATCATCAGGCACTTTTCCTATATCGTGTAAAAGACCTGCACGTTTTGCTATCTTAGGATTAAGACCAAGTTCTGAGGCCATTGTAGCACAAAGGTTGGCAACCTCTCTTGAGTGTTGCAAAAGATTTTGACCATATGAAGAACGATATTTCATCTTTCCTATCATTCTAACCAAATCGTGATGCAAATTAACTATACCTAAGTCTATACAAGTTTTCTTTCCTGTTTCTATTACCTCTTGCTCTACTTGTTTTTTGGTTTTAGCAACTACTTCTTCTATACGAGCAGGATGTATTCTGCCATCAGTTATCAACTTGTGCAGGGAAAGTCTTGCTATTTCCCTCCTTATAGGGTCAAAGCAAGAAAGCAAAATAGCATCCGGAGAATCGTCTATAATAACCTCTACACCTGTAAGATTTTCTAAGGTACGAATATTTCTTCCTTCTCTTCCTATGATTCTACCTTTAACCTCCTCGTTTTCTAAGTTAAAAACAGAAACAGTATTCTCTATCGCAGTTTCCGTTGCCGTTCTTTGTATGGACTCTATAACTATTTTTTTGGCTTGTTGATTGGCTGTCATTTTTGCCTCTTCCTCTATTTCCATTATCTTAGCCATAGCATCACTTTTGGCCTCTTCGGTAAGAGTTTCTATAAGTTGTGCTTTGGCTTGCTCAGCGCTTAAACCTGCCAATTGCTCTAATTTATTTACGCTTTCTTGATAAGTTTTTTCTACTTCTTGCTGACGTAAAGTAAGTTTTTCAACCTGTTTTTTAAGATTTTCCTTAGCGACATTAAACTCTATGCTTTTGCGTTTAAGTTCCTCTACTTCTTTATTAAAGGCTTGCTCCTTTTGTCGCAATTTGTTCTCGTTTTGTTGCACTCGGCTATTTCGTTCTTGGCATTCTCTTTCGTGCTCGGTCTTCAATTGAAGAAACTTTTCTTTTGCCTGCAACATCTTTTCTTTTTTGATAATCTCAGCCTTGCTTTCGGCTTCTTTTACCATATCCTCGCTCTTTTTCAAAAGAGCCTTTCGCATCCTTGTGGTAGAAAGCCATATTCCTACTCCACAAAATACAATAGCAATCGCTATATACAATACTATATTCATAACTATTAGTTTATCCTTTATCGGACAACCCAATACAGAAAAAAAGAAAGCCGCATTGCAATGCAAGACAAAGGAGTATCTGCAAAACTCCTATATCAATGATTTGGGTACCTATGGGCATCAAGTATCTGCTGTTTCTAAAGAAAGAAAACCTAAAAAGGTGCAGCCCGCTTTCCTCCCACCTGAGTGTTCCCTTTACCGTAAATTAATTGTTAAGTTTGCGAACTGTTGTCTCAACATTCAATACGGCTATTTCTTTATTTTATTATTTCAAATAACGATATTCCCAACCAAATAAAAAAATCAAAACAAAGTTAATTCATCTGTTTTATTCTCGTTCTCAACCTTACGATATATATCTATTTCCGTTATCTTAGTTGAATCATCCATTACATTTGTATCCATCTGTTTTGCTTCTGTTTCAACAGTCTCGCTTAGTTGATAGTTTTCTTGTCTAAGATTCAGTACTTGGTCAAGTAAATTGTCTATATCCTTTGCTTTTTTTATATCCTGCTCAGAAACATTGCCATTTTTTAATTGTTTTTCTTGCCTAAGATTAGTAACAAAAGCCTGCAATAGAAGCATTGCCATTAAGTCTTGTTTGTCTCTGTGTGCAGATTTTTGAGCATAGAATTGTAAACTTTCTTTGATAGAATCGCAAGCCTGCAAAAACAAGTCTTCCTCATTTCTTTTCACTCTAACATCATAGTCTCTTTGTACTATTTTTAGCGTTATAGTCTTTGTTTCTTCCATATTCTATCAAGCATTATCAGCGTTTTCCTTATTTTCAATCAAAGAAATACTGCTATCTATTTTATTTAACAAATCGTTAATTATCAATCTGTACTCGGTCTTATCCGAATTGTTAATTATATTATTATTTCCTGTTCCTTGTGTTTGCGTATTTAAGTTATTATTACTTAGTTTCAGTTGCTCTATTTCTGTTTTTAAAATTTCTATCTCCCTATTCTTTCTCAACAAAAGTTCTTCCAAATCAACCTTCTCTAAGGCTAATTGTTTTACTTTCTTTTCTATGCTCACCAATATGTTTTGCAATTCTTCCATTAAAAAAAGCAACTTTATTTTTCTGCAAATTTAGTTAAAATTATTATTACAACAAAATTTTTTTTATTCTATTGGCAAATTATGTCCCATTCTTTCCTTTTTGGTAAGCAGATAATCGTGGTTATAATTATTTGGTTCTACAACAATTGGCACCGTCTCAGTTATCTTTATACCAAAGCCTTCCAAACCCGCTCTCTTTAAAGGATTGTTGGTCATAAGTCTCAAATTTGTTGCATCCATATCTCTTAATATCTGAGCACCTATACCATAATTTCTTTCATCGGGTTTAAATCCCAAAGCCTCATTTGCTTCCACAGTATCCATACCCTGTTCTTGTAAATGATAAGCATGTAATTTATTAACCAAACCTATTCCCCTACCCTCTTGGTTTAGATAAAGAACTACTCCTTTGCCTTCTTTTTCTACCATTTGCATAGCGGTGTGTAATTGGTCTCCACAATCGCACTTCATACTACCAAAAATATCTCCCGTAGCACAGCAAGAATGAACTCTACAAAGTATAGGCTCATCTTTTTCCCATTCTCCTTTTTTTAGAGCAAGGTGAGTTACGCCTGTGTTCTTCTCTGTGTATGCTATGATTTTGAAATTTCCCCAACGTGTAGGCAAATTTACTTCCTCTTCTTTTTCTATCAACTTTTCGTGTTCCAAACGATAAGCAATAAGGTCTTTTATCGCAATAATTTTAAGGTTATATTTCTTTGCAAACTCTATAAGTTGAGGCATACGAGCCATAGAACCATCATCGTTCATTATTTCCATCAATGCTCCCGCAGGATACATACCTGTTAGTTTGCACAAATCAACCACTGCTTCTGTATGTCCAGCACGTTTCAAAACACCTAAATCCTGTGCATATAAAGGGTTGATATGCCCTGGTCTGCCAAAATCTTGAGGTTTAGCCTCAGGATTGGCCAACCATTTTATTGTCTCTGCCCTATCGTGAGAAGAAACTCCAGTTGAACATCCCTCCAACTTATCCACAGTAATAGTAAAAGGAGTGCCAAGCATAGAAGTATTATCCGAAACCTGCATTGGCAATTCTAATTCTTTGCAACGAGAAATGGTTATAGGAACACACAACACTCCTCTTGCATTTTTAAGCATAAAATTAACTTTATCAGGGGTTATTTTTTCTGCGGCAATTACTATATCTCCTTCATTTTCTCTGTCCTCATCATCAACAACAACAAGAAAATTACCTTTTTTAAATTCCTCTAAACCCTCTTCTATAGTATTTAATTCAATATTCATCTCTACTCTTGTTTTTATTTTATGGAATGCAAAGATAGTAATTTTTTTGTAGAATAAATCTTTTTTTACTGTGTTTTTGATACCAATACCATACGACAACCTATTTTTCTATCTCCATTGCCAAAGTTTCCCACTCAGACATAAGCCTATAGAGTTTGTCTTTTTTTATTTGATACTCTGTATAAAAGGCATCATTTTGCAAGGAAACACTTATTTTCTCTTCCATATCTCCAATTTCTTTTTCCAAATTTTCTATCTCCTTTTCTATTCTTTGCAAAGAATTTTTCTTTTTTCTTAATTCTCTTTCTTTTTCTTTGTTCTGCTCAAAGAGTTTTTTGTTTTCAGATTCTGTCTTAGGGAGTTTATTTTCTTTTTTGGTGGCTTGCAGATTCATTTCTTCTAACTGAGAAATTTGTTTCATTTCCAAAAAATCAAATATATCGCAATGATATTCTTTTATCCTATGGTCTTTGAATTCATAAAGAATATCAGTCAATCCTTGCAAAAAATCTCTGTCGTGAGAAACCAATATACAAGTGCCATCATATCTAAGAATAGCATTTTTTAGAATATCCTTAGAATCCAAATCCAAATGGTTAGTAGGCTCGTCCAATATCAAAAGATTTACTTCTGAAAGCATTAGTTTGGCAAGAGCCAATCTCATTTTCTCTCCACCAGAAAGTACTTTGACTTTTTTTTCTATATCTTGCTCATCAAAAAGAAAACCACCTAATATGCTTCTTATTTTTGTTCTTACCTCCCCTTTTGCTATATCGTCTATGGTTTCAAAAACCGTTTTCTCTCCATCCAAAAGTGCTGCTTGATTTTGAGCAAAATAACCTATCTTAACATTTGCCCCAAGAGTACATTGTCCTAAATAATCTTTTATTTCTCCTACAACAATCTTAGAAAGAGTGGATTTTCCCTCTCCATTTCTACCTATGAAAGCAACTTTTTTTCCTTTTTCTATTAGTAAGTCTATGTTATCTAATACTTTTTTTTGTTCATAATTTTTGGATAAACCTTTGATATCCACAACTATTTTTCCCGAATGAGGGGCTTTTGGAAACTGAAAATGTATGGAATTGGTATCTATATCATCTATAGAAATTCTCTCCATTTTATCCAACATTTTTATTTTGCTTTGCACCTGTCTTGCCTTTGTTGCCTTATATCTAAAACGCTCTATAAACTTCTCTACCTCTGCTATCTGCCTCTGTTGATTTATCATTTGAGAATTTTGGCTTTCTATTCTTTGTCTATGCAACTCTACATATGCAGAATAATTTGTTTTATAATCATAGATTTTGCCCGCTGTAATTTCTATTGTGCGTTTGGTTATATTATCAAGAAAGCATCTATCGTGAGAAACAATAACAACAGCACCATAATAACGTATAAGAAAATTTTCCAACCAAGTAATAGACTCTATGTCCAAATGATTGGTGGGCTCGTCCAAAAGAATTAGATTTGGTTTTCTAAGAAGTATTTTTGCCAACTCTACTCGCATTTGCCAACCACTGCTAAACTCCGTCATATTTCTGTTGAAATCTTCCCTTTTGAAACCCAAACCCAAAAGAACTTTTTCTGTTTGAGGCTCTGCTGTTTTTGAATCCAACATTAGTAATTTTTCATTTAACTCGTTTTGTTCTATTATGAGGTTTTCGTATTCTTTACTCTGGTAATCCTCTCTTTTAGACAACTCATGGTTTATTTGATTAATTCTGTCAGAAAAATTTTTTATTTCTTCAAAAGCCTTCATTGCCTCTTGTAAAACAGTGGTAGAGCAAGAAGGTATCATCTCCTGAGGCAAATAACCTATGGTCTGAGTTTTACTCATTATTATACTACCGCTTTCGTATTCACTTTTGCCACAAAGTATTTTCAAAAGAGTAGATTTACCCGCACCATTTTTGCCTACCAAACCTATTCTATCCTTATCACCTATGGTAAAAGATACGTTGTCAAAAAGTTTATCTCCATTAAAAGAAATAGAAAGATTATTTATGTTTATCATACTTGTTTTTTCTTATTGTATCTACAAAAAAGACGAGAGCACATTGCTACTCGTCTTAGAAATCAATTATATAAATAATAAAAATAATAAAAATTTTCTTATTGTAAAGAGAATCTTACAGGAAGATTGAATTGCTGACGAACCGCTTTACCTCTTTGTTTTGCAGGTTTCCATTTAGGCATCATTTTTATAACTCTAATGGCTTCTTCTCCACAACCAGAGCCTATATCACGCATAACCTTTATATCTGTCAAACTTCCGTCCTTTTCTACAACAAATGTTACATAAACCAAACCTTGTGTTCCTGTTTCTCTTGCTTGAGCAGGATATTTTAGATTGTTGCTTAGGAATTCGTTTAACTTTGCTGTTCCTCCCGGAAATTCGCTTGAAGACTCAACAACAGTAAAAATAGTTACCTCGTCATCATCCACAACATCTTCTTCTATCTTTACCTCTGCCTTAGGAATAAAAACATCAGCGTTGCCTTCATTAGAGAAATTATCCAAACTGAAAGCATTCTGCAATTCTTGGTCGTCATCCACAATTTCAAAATCCATAGATTGCTGTTGCTCTACCTCCTGTTGTGGTGGTTCTGGCTCGTCTTGTTTGGTCTGAATAACCATTTCCTCTACCTGAGCAACAGTTTGAGTTATCTGTACAGCCTCTTCTCCTTTATCATAAGTTTTCCATTCAAAAGCACATATTACAATAGCAAGTGCTACCACAAGACCCGCTTCAAAAAATAAGCCCTTGGTTCTCTCAAGATTCGCTTTTTCTGACTTTTTTGCTTCCATAGTATTTATACATTATTTTTTGCAAAATTAAACATTTTTAACAAATTATTACTTTTTTAACGATAATTTTTATTTATTATTATTTTATGGTTAAAATTTTTGTATTTTTTTGCTAATAAGAAAAACTACTTCCACCTAAAAACTCTCTCATTATAGAAGTTGGTGGAATGTAATTTGAGTTTATGGTAACAAAATTTTCCAAAAACCTATGCAACCTTTGAGCATTAGCAAAAGCAGGAGAGGTTTGAGGTACTTGCATAAGAAGAGGGTCACAATAGTTTTTTAATACACCTATCTCATACAACAAAGAAGAGTTAAACATAGTGTCAGCATTTTCTTGATAAGGAAAAATATGTTTTTCTTCTCCTTTTCTTACACTGTTCCACATAAGAAGTGTTCTTTCTGCAGAGGACCCTCTATAATTGTGGTCTCTTACTA
>JAUNWC010000021.1:0-1047 GCA_030540495.1 Bacteroidota bacterium | reverse complement strand
CTGTTGTCGCTTGTGCTTATTCTGTTATGATTATCTAAGGCAAGTTGAGTAAGAGCAGAAAAAAAAACCAAATATTTATTTTTTCTATCTATGGCTCTTGATAACTCTGGATTAAGAGCGTGTATTCCCTCTATTATAACTATAGTATTTTCTGTAAGTTTAAGGGTTTTATTACTTTTTTCTCTTTGTCCAGTTACAAAATTAAATCTTGGCAACTCTATTTCTTTTCCGTTTAACAAGTCTTGCATTTGTTTATTAAAAAATTCTAAGTCAAGTGCCTCCAAACATTCAAAATCATAATCTCCATTTTTGTCCCTTGGAGTATGTTCTCTGTCAAGAAAATAATCATCCAAAGAAATGGTCAAAGGTTTTATGCCCAATACAGCCAAATGCACAGCAATACGTTTGCAAGAAGTAGTTTTGCCCGAAGAAGAAGGTCCTGCCAAGAAAACAAATCTAACATTTTCTCTTCTCTCATAAATATCTTTGGCAATTAAGGAATATTTATTTTCGTGCAATGCCTCAGAAATTTGTATTATTTGATTTTGAAGACCTTTATTTACAACTTCGTTAAGCACTGGAATATAAGGCACTTTTAATATTTCTACCCAATGTTTATGTTCTTGAAATATGGAGAAAAGTTTTTTCTGTTCTTGTAAATGAGAAGGTTGTTTAAAATCAGTGTTTTCATTTGGAAACAACAAAGAAAAACCCTTTTCGTATGGCAAAACATCAAAAACACTTAGGTAAGAAGTTGAAGGTACTTTTTCTGAAAACAAAGCATTAATAGTTCCGTCCAAAATATCTACATCGGTATAAAGTTTTTGACGAGAACGTATGAGATTTGCTTTTGATTTCAAACTAACCTTATCAAACAACTCTGCCGCTTGTTCAGACGGATAGATTTTTCTTTCAAAAGGAATATTTTTTTCTACTAATTGTTGCATTTTTCCCTTTATCTCCACAGCAATTTCTTCTCTATCTCCTTCCACATTTTGCAACTCTATATAATAACTATTGTTCATAGAGTGCATAATAGTCATTTCT
>JAUNWC010000309.1 GCA_030540495.1 Bacteroidota bacterium | reverse complement strand
TCTCTTTCTCTTATTAGACTTCTTAGTCAAAATATGACTATGATAAGCATGTCTTCTTTTCAATTTACCTGATGCTGTAATAGTAATTCTTTTCTTTACAGCAGAGCGGGTTTTCATTTTTGGCATCTTTCTAAGTCTTTATTTGTTAATAATAATTCTAAAAAAATAATTTAGGCTATTACCTAAAAAAATTTTTGCAAAATTACTTAAAATAATTGTATATACAACATTTTTTACACTTTTTTTTCAACAAAGACTTACAACTTGTCTTTTGTTTGAAAAAAAATTATAGAAAATATTCTATCTTTGCAAAAAAACTTAATTTACGCTAATGAAAAGGTATTTATTGTTTCTAATAGTTTTTATAGGAGGCACCTATGCAAGTAGTCAAGAGGCAGAAAAAATAATGCAAGTCAAAGATATGCACAAAGATATAGACTATTTTTATGAAAAACTTTTATCCATACACCCCTATCCTTTTTTGATATTATCCCAAGAGCAATGGCAAGAAAAAGTAGATAGTCTCAAAAACTCCATTACCCAAGCAAAGACAAAAAAAGATTTCTTTTTGGATATGAGCAAATTTAATGCTTATTTGGACTTGCATTCAAGCATACATATACCACAAAAAGCGGTAAAAAAAATGAAGGGAAGTATGGTTTTTCCAACATTTGTGCAGGTAGGAGATAGTATTTTTTTTGAAAAAGAAAAACAAAAATACCTTCTTGTTAATGTGGGCGACAACTCTACAGAGGAAATAAAACAGATATTTTTTGAGAGAAATTCTTTGGTAGAACCTATGTATAGACCAACTTTTTTGAATATGATTCGTAGGTACTGCACTTATAATATGGTGGAAGACAGCATAAAATATAATTATAAGGACGAAAAAGGTAGATTGCATACAAGTTATTTTGTACGAAAACAAACAAATATCAAGCCAAAAGATAAAACGGGAACATACTTGCAAATGGATACAAATAACTCTGTTGCTGTTATGAGAGTTAGCACCTTTGCTCCTGCTAATATTTTAGAATTTAGGGATAGTATAGAGTCTTATTTTCAACAACTTAATAAGCAAAATATCAAAAGGCTTTACGTGGATATTACTGCCAATAGCGGAGGTTTGGTGGCATTGACAGGTTTTTTGGCTGGTTTTTTTATTGATAGCAAAGAGGATATATATGCAGGTACTTGGACAGCAAAATCAAGCAAAGAAAGAGATATGCAAAAATTAGATTTTATCTTAAAAAGCAAAGAAGAGCAAGACCAAGAATATATTCAAAGAAAATACACTTTTAATGCACAAAACTCAAAACCAAAGTATAATGGTGAAGTTTTTGTTGTTCAATCTCGCAACTCTTATTCTGCTGCCTCAGTGTTTGCCTCACTTATAAAGCACTATTATAACAAATGTACGATAATAGGCGAGGAGGGAGAGATAAAGGCTTTTTATGCAGACCCTCTAATGATAACCTTACCAAAATCAAAGTTTAGAGTTTCTCTTTCTTCTATGTTTGGCAGGTTTGTGGGTAAGGAAAAAAGCAGAGGTGTAGTGCCTGATATACACTACGATATATACGACCCAACAGAGCCTATTTCCTTAGAAGAATTGGAAAAAATAACAGCAAACAAATAAAATAACAACTTACAGACTAAGGCTGTTTTATAGGGCAAAGCCGGTTGATAGGTTAGCATAAGTTAGCATAGGAGGGCAAAGCCACAGGCACAGCCCGTTTTATTAGGCACAGCCATTACTTTTGTCATACGCTTATGTGTCTCTTATAAGGAGGCTGTGCCTCCAACCTATGCTAACTTATGCTAACCTAAAATAACCTATTATAACCTACCAAAAAACAGAAAATCCGTTTACTGAGAATCAATTAGTTAGAAAAAAAATTTTTGCAAATGCTTG
>JAUNWC010000308.1 GCA_030540495.1 Bacteroidota bacterium | reverse complement strand
TATTTTTGCTATAACAGACAAAGAAGTTTGGAATAGAAGTTTGGTAGATACCACAGGGCTAAAAGAGTTTTATGAAAAAAACAAGGAGCACTACGTTTGGCAAGAAAGAGCCGATGTTACTACTTGGAACATAGATAAAAGCATAGACCTAAAAAAAGCCTCAAAAATAATAAACAAAGCCAATAAGAAGAATAAAACAAACGATGAGACAAAGGACTTGTTGATAAAAAAATTCTCTATCAAAGAAAAGCCAGATAAATATTTTTCTTATTCTTGGGGAAGATATGAAAAAGGTGCTAATAAAAACATAGATAAACTTATATGGAACACAGAGTTAGCAGAGAAATTGACAGCAAAGAATATAGTTATAACAGATACAACTCTTATAACCAACAAAAACAATGTCTTGGTGTTGAAATCTTTTCTTGCTCCTCAAATAAAAACTTTGCCTGAGTGTAGAGGTGTGGTTACTTCTCACTATCAAGAGTTTTTGGAAACTCAATGGATAACAGATTTGAGAAAAAAATATAGTTACAAGATTTACTATGATGTTTTTAATTCTATAAAGTAAATGAAAAAAAGAATAAATATAATTGCATGTGTTTTTGTGCTATTGTTTGCCACGAATCTATCGGCACAAACACTTGTGGATGAAGTTATAGCAGTGGTTGGAAAGAATATGATAAAGTATTCTGAATTAGAGCAGGCATATATTCAAGCACGTTCTAATGCAAGCACCTCTTCACAAACAAAATGTGATTTATTGGACAATATGCTGTTAAACAAACTTCTTTTGCATCAAGCAAATATAGACTCTTTGGAAGTGGCAGACAGCGAAATTGACCAAGAGATGGATAACCGTATAAGGTATATGATACAAATATATGGCTCACAAGAAAGATTGGAAAAACAAATGCAAAAATCTCTTGCCGAAATAAAATCTCAGTACAGAGATGTTATCAAAGAGAATATGCTTATACAACAAGAGCAAAACAATCTTACAGGAGATATTAAGATTACTCCACAGGAGGTAGTAGATTTTTATAACAAAATACCAAAAGACTCTTTGCCTACAATAGAAGAGGAATATGAATTGACTCAGATAGTAAAAATTCCTGTTGTAACAGAGGAGGAAAAAAATTTGGTAAAAGAAAAACTAAATGGCTATAGAGACAGAATATTAAAGGGGGATAAATTCACAACCATTGCTACCATGTATTCCGATGACGAAGGCTCTGCAAGAAAAGGCGGAGAATTGGGATTTTTTACTCGTGGCACAATGGTAAGCGAGTTTGAGAATGTGGCTTTTTCTTTGCAACCGGGTGAGGTTTCTCCTGTTTTTGAAACAAAATACGGTTTCCATATTATTCAAATGATAGAGCGAAGAGGCGACCAAATAAATTGCAGACATATACTTTTGCAACCCAAAATTTCAGCCACCGCTCTTTACAAAGCCAGAACGTTTTTGGATAGTGTAAAAACTTTGATAGAATCGGGCAATATTTCCTTTGAGGACGCTATTGTTAAATTCTCAGATGACGAAAGTAAGATAAACGGAGGATTGATAATAAACAAGAATAATGCTTCTTCAAGATTTTCAAAAGATGCTATAAACGAAAGCATTGACAACGTGGATAAGGTAGATTTTCAATCTATGCAACAAGGAGATATTACCTCTCCGGTGGAGTTTAAGGCGGAATTATCCGATGCTTACAGATTGATTAAAATAAAAAGAAAGGTAGAAAAACATACCGTCAATTTGGAGAATGATTTTGACCGCCTACAACAAATAGCACTTTCTGAAAAGAAGTTGAATATTATGCGAAAATGGGCTGAGAATTTGATAGAAAAAACTTATATAAGAATAGATGACAAATACACTAACTGTGATTTTTCTGTCAATTGGTTGAATGGAGCAAA
>JAUNWC010000020.1 GCA_030540495.1 Bacteroidota bacterium | reverse complement strand
TAAATATCCAAGTTGCCAAAGTTTAACCCACGATTAGAAGAGAAACATAATGTCTTTTTATCTTCTGATAATACTGGATTGCTCTCGTTAAATCTCGTATTTATAGGAGAAGAAAGCAAAATGGGTTGTTGCCATTTGCCATTTTTATACACAGAATAATATATATCTTTGTTATCTGCTCCTTCTTTGCTATCATATCCGTCTATATCGGCTTTGGAAAAAACTATTTCCTTTTTGTCTAAGGTCATATAAGCATCCGAAACTTCAAAGTCAAACCCCAAAGAACGCATATCTATCTTTGTAACATTGTTTTCATTTGATGGCATATCGGTCAAAACCATATTCAAATCCAATGTTTCTGCATATTTGAATTTTATATAATTAACATCAGAGTTTAGATTAAACTTTATAGCCTTGTTTTTTGGTTGAACGCTATTGAGTTCATAAAATTTGCGAAACAAAAGGGAGGTTTGCTTTGCATTAAGATTGACGAACAGAGACTTATGTTTTTTATAATCCTCTATACTAAGATTTTTCTTATTCAAAAGATTGGTTATTGTCTTTGCTTTGTTTTCTGCTTCTATAATATAATCTGCATTAGCCAAATTAGGGTAGGCTTGTATTATTCTTTCAATGGAGGCTAAGGATAGGTCGGAAATATATTTTTTTGCAAACAATTTGACATCGTTTTCATTATGCTCTATGCTATCCAAAAGCATCATAGCAGGCAAAGAGTATTGAACAAAGGCTTTTAACTTCAATCTATCAAAGACTAATTGATAATTGGCTTCTGTTTTGGAATTTTCTCTAAGAAAACTCATCATATTACTAATGCTACCACTATTTACATATTTATCATATTGAGCCTCTTCTCTCTTGCTTTTTGCCATCAATATATATTCTCCATTGGGAAATTCTTTAATATAACTTTCGTATGCCTCTATGCTATTATCTTTAAGAGCCTGTCTAAAAGAAAGTTTATCTATTTCCTTGAGAGCCTGTTTTTTATAAGTTTCATTGGTAGTGGAAGCAACAAAATTTCTTAGTTTATTTATATCATTGCTTGCTAATACTTCGCTTATAAGGTGTTCGTTAAGCCATAAACGTGCTTGGTCGGCTTGCAAGGCATTAGGGTAGGAGGCTACAAAATTTTCATATTCTTCTATTTTGCCAGATTTCTCCACTTTTTCAAAAGCCAACCTATCTCTTATTCTTATAGCCTCGTTTTGCAACTGAGAAAAATCTTCGGTTATTGATATATAGTAGTTAAGAGTACTTACATCCTGTTTTTGATAAGCAAATTTCAACACCTCTTGGGCAAGCACATCTGTTTTTATGTTTTTTTCTTTATTGTTTTGTTTATTATATTGCAAAGCATAGTCTAAGGCACGAACAGAGTCTCGCTGAGGATTGTTTTCGTTTATAAAATACAAATACATATCATAGAAACGATTTATATTATTTGTGTCTTCTATATAGGTATTTTCTATGTATAGCAGGGCTTTAGAGTACTCACCTTTGCTGAGTAATTTTTCTACATCAACATCTTGACAGAATGCATTGAAATTAAATAGCAGAGTAGTTAAACACAAATAAACGACTATTCTTTTCATTTTACCTCCAAATCACAATTATTTATCCAATTATCGCTAATATTCAAATCTATTTTATACCTACCTATAGGCAAAGTATATTGAAAAACTTCTCTTTCCATCAAACTTCTTTCGCTCTCCACTTTGCCTAAGGAATTTTTTATTCTTATTTTGTTTAAATGATTATCTGCAGAATAAATCAAACATCTTTCTCCGTCTGTCCATATATAAATGTCTTTGTACTCTGCATTATCCATTGCCTTTATAATATGTATTCTGTACCTTTGAGTAACTCCGCTGTTAATGGAGGTTTTTATGGAGGCATTTTCACATAAATTATAAAACTCTCCGCTTTCCTTATCTTCCATAAAAACAACTATATTCTCAGGCAAAACCGCAAGATTGTTAAGATTTAACTCCACCGCATGAGGATTACCTATATACAAATCCACATCAAAACTTGCAGGATAAGAAGGAAATACATTCACAGAGTATTCATCATTTTCGTCCTTAAAATATATTTCCGGCATATCTTCATTGGTACCAAAAAGTTTATGGCAATCATATTCATCAAAATCAAACTTAGCCTCGTCTATCATCCCCAAAAGTGCATATTGATAGTTTTTGCCCTTGCAAACAGAAAGGTTAAGGTAGTTGTGGTTTGATAGAACTTTTTCGCCCGTTAGTGGTATATATTGTTGAGAACGTTTGAATAGTATGTTGGTAGAATGCGTATAAGCCTCCACAAAGAAAGATTCCAAAGAAGGAATTGCTATCTCTTCTTTTGGGTCTATTATAATAGGGTTATAAACTTCGTTTTCCCTATCAAAAAGCATAATGGTATTGCCTTGTATTTTGCCATCCAATTCCTCAAATAATTTTTTGCTACTAAGAGGAGCAGTATATGGATTGCCTATCATATTCCACTTATCATCAGGTGTGGATTTTAGATTAACAGATACATTTGAAGCACACAGCAGACCTTCATACTTAACCACCAAAGGCTCATGTGTGTAGATAGCATATCCTTTGCCGGGGTCAAGCACAAACTTAGGGTCGGTGATGTATTCGCTCCAATAGTCGTTGTGTTTTGACCTTATACCCGTATTGTATTGCATTAGCCAAGAGTCGTTGCTGTCGTTTTTCATAGAAAAAATGGCGGCGTGTGCCTGATTAATTGGCGAAGAAATATAGTTCCAACGCTTAGGCAAAAGATTTTGATTGACGGTAAAGAAAGATTTTTGATTATAAAAAATATCCGAGGCTACATAAAATATTTTGCCGTTTTCTATTACTACGTTTGCACTATCGCCCAAAAATAGCATACTACAAGAGGCATCCTCATCAACTATTGCTTGTATTCCATTGGCTATCATAACAAAATCCTCCATAACAGGAGAGTTTTTGTCTTTCCAATTATTATCATCTGACCAAAGTCCTGATTGTATCATTGTTTTTACCTTTGGATAACCAAAATAAGCATTCATAGGCAAAAACTCTTGCTCACTACTAAGGGCTATTTCTATTTCGTCAGCAGTTTTAGGACTTTGCAATGGTACACAGTAATTATTGTTTTTCAAAGTATCTGCCATTATAGACAAGACCTTATTGTTTCTCTTCCACTTATATTCAACAAAAATTTTGGAAACAGAGTGTTCTTCTCTTTGAAAACTAAATTGATAATCCGTATTAGAAAAAACAGGAATATGGTAGGAGAAAGTATTATTAGGTTCAGAGGCTACGGGTATATAATTTTTGTCATAATCTCTGTGTTTGGAGCAAGAACCCTTTAGAGGAATACGAATAACACCTCCTTTGAGTTTAGATGTATTTATTTCCAAAACAGCCTCATGTTTGCCTTCAGACTTAGGAGTATAGGAAACAAAGAGAAAGCGATTGGATTTTAAAGAATATTCCGATAAAGAAAAGTGATAAGAATTTTTGCCCGTTATCTCAAATGTTATGCTATCTCTTATATTCTTACCCTCTATGAATATTCGTTTTTGCTCGGGAAACAGATAAGGATAACCTACATTATTAAATATTATATTTTCTACTTGTTGGGCCAATTCTCCACTTTTACTAAATACCTTAACCTCGGCAGGTGTTCCAAAGAACTTATCGTATTCTGATTTTATCAATATATTTCTAAACAAGATTTGAGGATTTGGAGTTTTCTTGCCCTTAGTACCTATTAACCAAGATATTTGTACAAATTCTTGATTCTCACAAGAAGAAGGAAGTTTTATATCAGAAAAATTTTGTCTATAACGTTTGTATTGACTATAAAATACCACCGCTTTGCCTCCTTTGTCAAGTACGTCTTGCCATTCCTCTGTTTGAGATAATCTATATTGCAAACGAGCCGACCACTGAGTCCTTACTTTGTTTGCCGTTGTATTTTGCCAAGAAAGAGTTATATTGTCCTGCTCTTTGGTAGAAAGATTTATTATCAACCTACCTGTGCTTTGAGAATTATCATCTGCCAAAAAATATATTGCATCCTTGCTCTGAGAATAGTTGCGTTTGTCAAAGTTTTTGATATCTATGGGATTATCTTTTAGATTATGCACCACATTTTGAGCAAAAACACCTGTTGTTAAACAAAAAAACAAAAATGTATATAATATATTTTTTAATAACTCCATTCTGATTTTATTTTATAGTTGCGAATATTGTAAATAGTAGTAGTTTCGTTTTGCCAGCCCAAAAAGTCGTCAATATGTTTAAAATGATAATGATTTATCATTTTATCATTGTTTTTTATATTTGGATTAGACTGAAAATCATTGCCTTTAATATTTAAGGCGTTAATAAAGTACAACATAATATCATAGCCCAAAGCAGCATAGAATTTGTCCGGCTCTGTTTTGAAATGTTTTCTGTATTCTTTAACAAAATTTACAAAATTAGGGTTTGTGTAGTCGTTGAGATAGGTAAGAGAAAAATGATAATCAAGTTTTTCCAACATAGAATAATCTATATTGTTATAGTCTAACCAATCAAAACTTGCAAACAAAGTAGTTTTGTAGGAGGATAGGGCAAAAAGTTTTTTTATCAAAGTGTTGGCAAATACTTTGTTATCATTGATATTGTTTTTCTCTATCAAATTGATAACAATGTTATTTACAGAGGGTTTTAGATAAGATTTTAATTTTGCTGCATTTTTAGTATAATTTATCATTGTCCAAGAAGATGTATAGGAGGCAATATTGTTTTTATACCAATCTATCAATTTTGCTTTGCTCTTATCATTTTCATAGAGAACAATAACGTTTGCCTTAGGATGTTTTTCCTGTATATATTTCATAATAGTTTGAGCCTTAGAAATTTCGTCCGGTTGAATTTTAAATACATACTCGTTTTTTAGAATTTCATTGCTTGTACTCATAGGATTCACAAGAGGTATATGGTTTTGTTCTGCAAACAAAGAAACCATATCAAAAGAATTCTTAAATACCAAAGGTACTATTAGATTCATATCTTTCATTTGATTGTATTGCAAGGCTTCTTTGGTCTTGTTAGTGTCGTTTTCGCCCACATCAAAGACATGCAAACTTATCTTATATCCCTCTTGCTCCAAAACATCCAAAGCAATTCTTACTCCTTCATAAAAAGATATATAAGAGAAACATTTGTAAGGTTTAGAACGTTTTTCGGCTATATTGTATTGATTGAAAGAAAGTTCGTCTATATTATCATAGAACAAAGGCATAAGTATAGCAACCTTTATTTCCTTTTTTGATTTGCGAAAAATATTCTCTTGCGAATAGATATTTGTAACAAATATTAAACACAAAATCAATGATAATATTTTAAAAACTTTCTTTTCTAACATTATAATGATGTTCTATCAAAACAATTTCAAATTTTATTCCATTATTATCTTTTAAAACAAAAAATTATTCCCATTCTATGGTTGCAGGCGGTTTGCTACTAATATCATAGCATACTCTATTGACACCCTTAACCTTATTAATTATTTCATTGGAAACGTTTGCCAAAAAATCATAAGGCAAGTGTGACCAATCGGCAGTCATTCCATCCACACTTTCCACTGCTCTAAGAGCCACTACTCTTTCGTATGTGCGTTCATCTCCCATAACACCAACACTTTGTATAGGAAGTAAAACTGCTCCTGCTTGCCAAACCTTGTCGTATAGATTATATTTTCTTAGGTTTTCTATAAATATGCTATCCACTTCTTGCAAGATACCAACTTTTTCTGGAGTAACCTCGCCAAGTATTCTTATAGCCAAGCCCGGACCAGGAAAAGGATGCCTGCCCAATAATTCTGATTTCAAACCAAGTTCTTTGCCTACTCTTCTTACCTCATCTTTGAAAAGAGAACGCAAAGGCTCTACGATTTTCAATTTCATATAAGAAGGCAAACCTCCAACATTATGATGAGACTTTATGGTTTGGGAAGGTCCTTTTGTGCTACTACTTTCTATTACATCGGGATATATGGTGCCTTGTGCCAACCATTTAACGTCTTTTATTTTATTAGACTCGTTATCAAAAACATCAATAAATTTTGCACCTATGGCTTTGCGTTTTTTCTCTGGGTCGGTAACTCCTTTTAACACAGAATAAAATTCTTCACTTGCATCCACCCCTTTTACATTAAGCCCCATATCTTTATAAGATTCAAGTACAGAGGTAAATTCATTTTTTCTCAAAAGGCCATTATTTACAAAAACACAATGCAAATTGCTACCTATTGCTTTGTGCAAAAGCATAGCAACAACAGAAGAATCTACTCCACCACTCAAACCAAGCACAACTTTATCATTGCCAAGTTGTTGTTTTAGACGTTCTATTGTAGAGGCAACAAAGTTCTTAGGAGTCCAAGAGCAATCGCAATTGCAGATTTTTTCAACAAAATTTTTCAATAAAATAAAACCATCCTCAGAATGATAGACCTCTGGATGAAACTGCAAAGCAAAAGTATCCTCACCTTTTATTTTATAACCGGCGTTTTTTACACTTTGAGTAGAGCAAATAACTTCAAAATCTTGTGGCAATTCCAAAATAGTATCTCCATGAGACATCCATACTTGTGAATTTTCTCTTACTCCTTGCATAAGCACGCATTCTTTGTCTATAAAACTAAGATTAGCCCTGCCGTATTCTCTTATTTTGCTTTTTTCTACTACTCCCTTATCACAATGCACCATATACTGAGCCCCATAACAAATACCCAAAACAGGAAGTTTGCCTCTATATTTATCTAATTCTATTTGAGGTGCATCTTTGTCCGTTACAGAATAAGGACTACCAGAAATAACCACGCCTTTTACCTCTGAGGTTATTTGTGGTATTTTGTTATATGGATGTATTTCGCAATATACATTAGCCTCTCTTATTTTTCGTGCTATCAGTTGAGTATATTGACTGCCATTATCTATTATAAGTATTGTTTGCATTATGTTACTTAAAGTATTTTATCTTTATTTATTGTACTTACATTTAAAACAGTTTGCAAAGTTACATTTTTTTTTTGACTCTTAAAAGTAGTATTTGCAATAATAAGATATTTTCATTATTTTCTAACAAAAAAGGTCTTTAAAATTTCATTAACTTCAAAGACCTTCGTTCTACTTTTTTGTTATTTCAATTTTTCTACACAAGTTTTTATTCTTTGCATTGCTTCTTTTATGTTTTCGTCCGAAGTGGCGTACGACATACGGAAACATTCCGGTGAGCCAAAAGCATCTCCTCCAACAGTGGCAACGTGTCCTTCTTCCAAAAGATACATAGCAAAATCTGTAGAATTGTTTATTTTTCTATCTCCAAAAGATTTGCCAAAGAAATAAGAACACTTAGGAAAAACATAAAACGCTCCATGTGGGTCATTTACCTCAAAGCCTTTTATTTCTCTTGCCAAAGAAACTATCAAATTTTTTCTTCTTTCAAAAGCCTTACGCATTTGCTCAACACAATCTTGAGGAAGATTATAAGCCGCCTCGGCTGCTTTTTGAGAAACAGAGCAAGGACCACTTGTATATTGACCTTGAAGTTTGTTGCAAGCCTTAACTATTTCCACAGGAGCGGCAATAAAACCTATACGCCAACCTGTCATTGCATATGCTTTACTTACTCCATTTACTATTATACAACGCTCTTTCATACCCTCAAAACTTGCCAAAGAAACATGAGGAGTGTTTGTATAATTCAAGTGTTCATATATCTCATCGCAAATTACATAAACCTGAGGATATTTTCTAAGAACCTTTGCTAAATCTTCCATTTCTTCTTTTGAATAAACGGCTCCTGTAGGGTTGGAAGGAGAACAAAGAATCAAAAGTTTGGTTCTTTCTGTTATGGTTTGTTCTAATTGTTTGCCTGTTATTTTAAAATCTTGCTCTATTGTGGCTTCCACAAAAACAGGTTTGCCGTCAGCCATCAATACCATTTGAGGATAAGATACCCAATAAGGAGTGGGAATTATAACCTCGTCTCCATTAGAAATCATTGCCATAATAGTATTGCAAACGCTTTGCTTTGCACCATTGGATACAAGTATTTGCTCTGCAGTATAATCAAGATTATTTTCGCGTTTTAGTTTATTTACTATTGCTTTTTTTAATTCAGCATAGCCCGGAACAGGAGAATAGCGAGTATAATTATCGTCTATGGCTTGTTTTGCCGCTTGTTTTATATGGTCTGGTGTGTTAAAATCTGGCTCACCAACACTCATATTTATAATATCAACGCCTTGTGCTTTTAACTCTGAACTTCTTTGACTCATAGCCAAGGTTGCCGAAGGAGACAGTCTGTTAATTCTGTCTGATAAAAGATTACTCATAAATTTATTTGTTTTAAGATTATTAATTTTGGGCATTACCCCTATTTATGTATATATTTATTTTTTCATTATTTCTGCAAATTCTTCATAGAAGTAAGCGATAGACTCTATTCCATTAAAGAATTGTTGCAAAGGATAATTCTCGTTAGGAGAATGTATAGCATCGCTTCCAAGTCCAAAGCCCATTAAAATGGATTTTGTTCCCAAGATTCTTTCAAATCCTGCTACAATAGGAATACTTCCTCCCGAGCGAGTAGGTATAGGTTGTTTGCCATAGGTCTTTTGCATTGCTTTTTCTGCTGCCCTATATGCTGGCAAGTCCAAAGGAGAAACGTAAGCATAACCTCCATGCAAAGGCATTACCTCTACTTTTACACACTTTGGAGCAATAGCCTCTATGTGTTTTTTTACCCTTTCGGTTATTACATTAAAATCTTGGTCTGGCACAAGTCTAAAAGATATTTTGGCATGAGCAGTGGAAGGTATTATGGTTTTTGCTCCTTCTCCCGTATATCCGCCCCAAATACCACAAACATCAAACGAAGGACGCACTCCCGTTCTCTCTATGGTAGAATAGCCCTTTTCACCATGTAAAGAAGGTGAGCCTGTTATGTCCAAATAAGATTTTTCATCAAAAGGTGCTCTTGCCATAAGTTCTCTTTCCTCTTTGGAAAGTTCAATAACTTCCTTATAAAAATCTGGCACAGTGCAACGATTGTCCTCGTCTTGTAGTTGAGAAATTATCTTGCAAAGAATATTTATAGGATTTGCCACTGCTCCTCCGTAAATACCGGAGTGTAAATCTGCCTTAGGTCCAGTAACTTTTACCTCTATGTATCCCAAACCTCTAAGTCCTGCAGTAATAGAAGGAGTATCTTTGTTTATCATAGAAGTATCGCTAACAAGAATAACATCCGCTTTTAATAACTCTTTGTTTTTCTCGCAAAAACCATACAATGCTCCCGAGCCTATTTCTTCCTCTCCCTCTATCATAAACTTTACATTGCACTTCAGTTTGCCACTCTTTACCATGTATTCAAAGGCTTTGGCTTGCATAAAAGACTGCCCCTTATCATCATCCGCACCTCTTGCCCAAATAATATCGTCTTTTATTACTGGTTCAAAAGGATTGGTATTCCATTCTTCCGCCGGGTCTATTGGCATAACATCATAATGACCATAAACCAAAACGGTAGGATAATCTTTGCTAATAAATTTTTCACCATATACCACAGGATTTCCCTCTGTTGGCATAACCTCTGCCTTATCTGCTCCTGCTAAAAGAATCAATTCTTTCCAACGTTCAGCACATTTAACCATATCTTCTTTGTGCTCTGTTTGAGAAGATATTGAAGGTATTCTAATAAGAGAAAACAACTCCTCTAAAAATCTATCCTTATTTTCCTTGATATAACTTTTTATTTCCATGATATTTTTTTGTTTTTTATTAAAAATCTTATTAAAAATCAGAAGATTCCGACTCCAAATCCTCCTCAAAATACTCAGGCATTTTCAAATCCTCTTCACTGATAGCAGGTGCATTGACATAATCTTGAATAATAACTGCTGTGGAAATCTGAGGTTTGATTTGCATAAGTAAAGCAAAGGCATCCAAACGCGTATGAAAATCTCCTATCTTTACATTGAAAAAAGGCTCATCAAAAACCACATATACCCTTTGCGAAGGAAATATATCCAAAAGTTGTTGTTTTAGTTCAGAAGCCTGACTTTTTGCATTTTCTCCCGTAAATTTGGCAACCTTTATTCTATAACCTGCAAAAGTTTTAGACATAGAGTTGTAGATAATATGTTGCTCCAAAATGGTTTGCAGTCTGCCGTCTGCAACCACTTCTACCTGAGCAAAGGCTTTGTTGCCACACAAAAATAGCAACAAAATACCTACAAACTCCAATACGCGTCTTATGTAATGCATAGCAAATTTTCTATTCAATTACATACTATATGCTCCGGTTTGTCTCGGAGATATTGTTAGCACTGGATAAGGAGAAAGGTTTATCATTTGCTGAGCATATGGTCCCAAAAAGAATAAGTTAGACAATGTCTTTTCCTGCTCGGTCATAATAACAATCATATCTGCATTTATCTGCTTTGCATAATCTAAGGTGGTAAGAGTTACATTATCAGATTCTCTCATCTCGGCAGTGAATCTTAATCCTCTTTTACTAAGAAAATCACTTACATTTTCCACATATTTATAAACCAAATCGGTCAAAGGCTTATTGTTCTTGTGAGAAAGAAGCCCAAGTATTCTAATAGTTGCTCCAGGGAACATTCTTGCAAAATCTACTGTCCAAGGCACTTTTTGACGAGTTTCCTCTGTTGAATCTATTGGCAAAATAATGTTTTCCAAAGGTTTGCTAAAATCAAAATTCTCCCTTATGCTAAGCACAGGAACGGAAGAATCGTTTATGGTCTTAAAGGTATTGGCTCCGGCAAATCTTTCATCAAAACCACTATTGCCATTTGTTCCCAACATAACAAGATAAGGTTTTGTTTGATTTATATACTTAACCAAAACAGAATGCACTCTTTTCCCTTTGGTTATTTCGTAAGAAATGGAGCCTTGTTTCAATGCTTTGCCAAAGGATGTACAGAAATCATTCAGTATAGCCTCTGCCTCTTGTTTGTCTTTCTCAATGGTTTCCACCCATATCATTTTTATATCAGAATTTGTTCTATTGGCAACATCCACAGCAAGCCTTAATGCCGTTATAGACGCGTTAGAAAAGTCTATACAAACCAAAATCTCTCTGTTCATAATCGTTTTATATTTTTATCGTTATTATACAAAATTATTTTTGCAAAGTTAGTGTTTTTTTTGTAAAAAAACATTATTCTCATAAATTTTTCTTAACTTATAGGAGGCTTATCCTCTTTATA
>JAUNWC010000307.1 GCA_030540495.1 Bacteroidota bacterium | reverse complement strand
AAGAGCTAACCTCCTTTCTCTTAACATACTCTTTTTAGATTCTACAAATATTTCTGTTTTGGTCATCTCTTTTATCTTTTATTTTATAATTTCAATATCAACCTATTCCGACAATAATTATAGCTACTCTCAATTATTTTATAATTTATTATCAAATATATCAATAGACAAATTATGCGTATATGTATAAATATAGAAAATAGAAATGCCATCTAACGCATTCCCCAAAGGCTGAGCACATATGGAAACCGTAAAAATGACAGCGACTCCTTTCCCACTTCACCAACCTATCTTCTTCTCAAAATCTTCACTCCACTGATTCATTTCATCTTCGTATTCTTCCCCCCACTGTTCCATTTTTTCCTCGTATTCTTTCTCCAACTCATCAATTTGCTTCTGAATTTTGTCTGAGAACTGTTCTGTATTTAAATTTCCCATTAACACATTAATAAACTCATCACTTAGATGTATTTTCCATCCCTTCTTTTCTTTTGTAGCTATCACTGTAATTTCTGTTTCATAATCCTGCTCTGCTTGTTTTACATGCCAAAGAAGTCTGTCATCCTCATTTTGCGCCAAATCAAATATACTTTTTATAAAAGAAAATATCCCTGTTTCTTCTTCCGCAATCATATCCTTCATACAGTCCACCGTATAATAGCCCATGACATCTGACATATCTTTATTGCAGACTCTCAAATCGATCTTTGCTTTTTCTTCTTGTTCTCTCACTTCTTTGATTTCCCAATCAAGATGTTTCACAATGGCCTCTGCAAATTCACGATTTCTTTTATATTTCTTCTTATATCTCTTTGTTTTTATCAAACTAGGTTGCTGTAATTCACCAAATAACCGATATTCTATTCCTTTTGGTATTCCAATCCAATTTCGGTATATTCTTACATAATTATCAGTATATCTATTTAATGTACTAAAATCTAATTTTTTTATCGCTGTCATTACACTTTCTGTCGTCTGCTCTAAAGTCTTTTGTTTCTCGCTTTTTGTCTCCATCACAATTACTCTTTGCCCCTCAAAAAGAAAAATTGAAATTATTACCACTGCTATAAATATTGGCATTATTACGACTTTTAATATTTTCATAAAATTCTCCTTTCATTTTCTATAGACAAAACTCCACTGTCTTCAAACGTGGAAGGAATTTTATAAATTTTCGACATTCCCTTCCCTCATTTTTCTTACTAAAATAATCTTATTGAATACTATTATTGTATTGTATTTATCTTACAAAGACAATCAAACTAACATAAATCGACGGTTAGACATCAAAAAAAGGCGGCAAACATTAATTTTTTGTTGCCACCTCTAAAAATCACTTGTCAACTGGAATGACTGCTGAAACATAAAACCATCCATCATCATATTTCAAAGCAATAATCCCTTCCTCTCTCTCTACTATTAACTTGACATTGCTAAGACCAATTCCATGGGATATCTTATCTTTCTTCGTAGTTATAACTATATTATCTCTTATCCTTATCGGTTCTTTTACTGGATTTTTTACAGAGATAATTAGCTCTTTCTCTTCCAAGACAAGCTTCATTTTTATTATTTTATCTTTATCTAGTTTCTCACACGCTTCTATCGCATTATCAAGAAGATTTACAAGAATAATCACAATATCTTGATCACTCATAACAAGTTTTGACAAATCATTTACTTCCAAAATCATTGTAATTCCCCTATCCTTTGCATACTGATACTTTTGATTCAAAACTATATTGACTGCTACGTGATTCGTATCGACTATAAAAGCGCTCTTTTGTATACTTCCCAATAAATTCTCTGTATAACAAATGGTCTCTTCATTCTTTCCCTCTGACAACATACCCCAAATACAGATAAGCTGGTTTTTATAGTCATGCATATATCGCCTTTGCAGTTCATAACGTTCTTGCATACTCTGATATAAAT
>JAUNWC010000306.1 GCA_030540495.1 Bacteroidota bacterium | reverse complement strand
TTTTTCCTCCTTTTCCTTCTCATTTTCCAAATTTGTTGTACCTTTGCCATTAGAATCAGTTGTTTGGAGAGAATTCCCGCTCAAAGAATTACCGTTCTTGTTTTGATTCTGAACTCCTACGGTTCCAACGGTAGAATCGTTCTCAAGTGCGGGTAGAGACCAAATAACTGATTTGTTTTTTGAATAATCTTCTCTAAAAACACCAGCACTATTTATAGTCCAATAACTGCCGTCTTTAGATAATTCTATAAACAAAGTTTTATTATTTTTATCCTTAACTTCTAAAAGATACGTATTTTGATTATTTCTTTTATTTCCTTGTCGTATAGTTGTATAATTCTTTGCAATATTCTCAATAAATTCTTTTACAGATTCAAAACCTGCTTGCCTTATTTGTTTTCCGTGTCCTATTTCTATATGCTCCAAACCATAACCAACATTCTTTCCTTCTGAGGTTACTTTATTAAAACCCTCACTTAAACGTATTTGTGCAGGTGTAAGTCCTCCTTTATCGGATGTTATCTGCCCAAAGTTTATACTTCCATTACTTGCTATTACAAAGCGTAAGCCGTTTTCATCCGTTTCATCGCTCAATTCATCTATCTTCTTTTCCCTATCTTCACCTATACTAACTTCTTCTCCTTTTTCTACCAATATTTCTACTTTCCAATAATCATCCTTAGGTGCTATTCCTACTATTGTTCCGTTATCCCTTAGTACTTGTATATTCCTATTCAACAATTTTCTTGTCTCTATTTCTGCTTTTAGTTCTGTGTTTTCTCCTGCTGTATATTGGCATAAGTCTTTGAATTGTGCGTGGTTGAATTTAGTGGTACATTCTTTCGTAACCTCGCTCGCTATACCTCCACGTACCTATCTTGCCACTTATAAATATTCTCTTGTTATAATCCATAATTATCTATCTTCCATTTTTCTCTTCTTGTTCTATAAAGAAGTCAATGTATTGACTTGCTTTCCTTAGGTCTTGTATGCCGTTTTTGTCTTTGTAACGGCAAACATATTTTATAACATTCCCTTGACAAAAGTCAAGGTTGTTTCCCATAATGAAATCTATTGGCTCGATTTTCATTTTTTTGATAGTGTGAGCCTCCCACTTGGTTTCTTTCTTTATTCATCTTTTTATCTTTTTTTACCTACTCCCAACCCATCATAACCTATCTTTTTTTCTTTCTTCCTACACAAAAACCTCATCATTTTTTCTTTTTTATCCACTTTTCAGTGTTTTTTTTACTAAAAAAGAACTCTTTTCCACCCACCCCGCCAATGAAAAAAACAGCAGAATTCCTTTCTAATTTTGCTGATTTTACCCTCCTTTTTTTTTCAAAACTTTTTTCACACCACCACAAAACACCCTCGCAACTAACTATTTTTTAATCACTTCCACTTCAACCCACCTTTCGCACTCCCTACTCAAACCTACAATTTCTTTCTAATCAATACTTTGTTGTTTAGATTTGCAATAAAGAAAGGTTGGTTTGCGTTATAAAAAAACATAGTAACAAATAAAGAAAAAGAAAATAAATATGAGAATACTTATAACCGGTGGAACAGGATACATAGGAAGCCACACAAAAGTAGAATTGCAGAATGCTGGTTTTGATGTGGTAATAGCAGACAACCTTTCTAATTCAAAGGCAGAGGTAATAGATAATATAGAGAAGATTACAGGAAAACGTCCTGATTTTGTTAGAGCAGATTTGTCTAATTCAAGAGAGTGTCGTTTGGTTTTTGATACTTTTACCGATATATTATCAATAGTAAATTTTGCAGCCTATAAAGCTGTGGGAGAAAGCGTAGAAAAGCCCGTTTCTTACTACAAAAACAACCTTGGCATATTTCTTAATCTTATGAAGGAGATGAAGAAAAGAGAGATAAAATACTTTGTTCAATCTTCTTCTTGCACGGTTTATGGTGAGCCAGACTCTC
>JAUNWC010000019.1 GCA_030540495.1 Bacteroidota bacterium | reverse complement strand
CTTAAATTTGAGTTTTAATTGGCAATTAAAAAAAAACAGCCTCAGGCTGTTTTATTGGGCAAAGCCGGTTGGTAGGTTAGCATAGGTTGGAGCCTTTGGCTCCTATAAGTTAGCATAGGTTATTATAGGTTAGCATAGGAGACTTTATAAGCGTATGACAAAATGTAACGGCTTTGCCCTCCTATCTTAACCTATAATAACCTATGCTAACTTATGCTAACTTATAGGAGCCAACGGCTCCAACCTACAACAACCTATGCTAACCTATAAGAAGCCACAGCCTTCAACCTATAAAAACTTTAATAAAAACTTAGTAGCATTCTGTTTTGATGCCTAAGGCTCTTACTCTATTGGCAAAACTCTCCATTTCTTCTTTTTCCAATTTTATAAGGTCTTTATCTGGTGTTGCTCTGTCTATAACATATAGCATAACCATACGAGGTTTTATTTCCTTGATAAATTCCAACCAAGCCGAAAACTCCTCTTCTGTGGTGTTGTTTATCTCTTCTGCTTTGTTTTTACTTCTTAGAAGAATAGTTTGTATTATGGCTTTTTCTCCAAATTCTCTAAGACCTTTTTTTATATCTTTAAAACTCGCACTTACTGGTTTGTTTATGCGTTTATACATCTCAGAAGTACCCGCATCTATTTTGAGAATAGGGTTGTCTATTAGGTGCAAAGCCTTATTTACATCCTCCTTATATATATTAGTAGAATTAGTAAGAATGGTAACCTTAGCCTTAGGCAAAAATTTATTACGCAATGATATTACATCTTCCACTATGCCAAGTATTTCTGGGTGAAGTGTAGGCTCACCATTGCCCGAAAAAGTTATACTATCCACCTTTACCCTCTCTTGTTCAGAGTGGCTATTGCACCATTGTTCAAGTGCCTCTTTGATTTTCTTTCTTTCGTTAAAGCCTACGTGTGAGCGAGTATCTATTTCGTTCCACCCACATTCACAATAAACACAATCAAAGGAACAGTATTTCTTCTCTGTAGGCAAAACATTGACACCAAGACTTGTGCCAAGTCTCCGAGAATGTATAGGACCTACTATTATTTCTTCAAACAACATATATCAATAATTCTTTTTTACTCTTGTTAATACGTTGGCAAAATTACAACAATTCTACCTACATATAAAAACAAAACATATTTTTCTCAAAAAAAACGAGTACCTCTTGCAAAGGGTACCCGCCAAAATTAAAATTTAAAATTATGAAAAAAAATAACTAATTTATAAGTTCTTTGTTATACTTTGTCAAACTTTCTAAAGCATTTGTCCTTACGTTAATATAGTCTGTAACGCCTGCTTGGTCAAACTCTTGTTTGATTTCATCGGCTGGGTTACCCGCCACTATAATATGTTGTATCTTTCCCTTTATTTTTGGCAAAATAGCCCTAACAAGTTCAGGGTATTCATCATCCGAGGAGCATAATACAAGTATATCATTATTTGCCTTAATAATAGCCTCGGCTGCCTCGTCTATGGTGTCAAAGCCTTTGTTGTTGGCTATTTCGTAACCGGCTACTCCAAAGAAGTTGCTTGCAAAACCTGCTCTTGCCGTACGCATAGACAAATTGCCATAAAGCAATAGGAAGACAGTTGGCACTTTCTTAGCCGAAATAACCTCTAATCTAAGTTTCTCAAAAGGCAAAGCCTCACGGTTGAAACATAGAGGTTTAAAGGAATTTTTCTCTGCCTTTGAGCAACATTCTTTCCTCTTATAATCTATTTCCTTTTCCATAAGGTTAGGATATTGATTAGTACCTACCAAAACCTTCTTTCTCTTGGCTATATCTTTTGCTACAAGGTTGGACATCTCCTCTATTTTGTCTTGTATGGAATTATTCTCTATTGCCTTAGCATAACCACCCATAGCCTCTATTTGTTGGAAGATTTCCCAAGCCTTTTCGCTAATGTTGTTAGTAAGTGTCTCTATATAATAGGAGCCAGAGGAAGGGTCTACTATTTTGTCCAAATAAGACTCCTCTTTAAGCAGTATTTGTTGATTAAGGGCAAGTCTCAAAGAAAACTCATCGCTTTCCTTTAGTGCAACATCAAAAGGTTTTACACTAATGGAATCTGCTCCTGCTATAACAGAGGACATAGTTTCGGTGGTAGTCCTTAGTAAATTGACGTGAGCATCAAAAATTGTTTTGTTATATAAGGTGTTTTCTGTGTGTATATAACTTTTTGCATCTTGGGGTGTTGCACTCTCGTACTGCTCTATAATATTTGACCACAAAAGACGTGCAGAACGCAATTTGGCTATTTCCAAAAAGTAGTCGCTCCCTGTGGCAAAAGAAAACATAAGACGAGAGGTAATATCCTTTAAAGCAAAGCCTTTGTCGGTTAGCATAGCCACATATTCATTAGCCAACGAAAGAGCAAAACCTAACTCTTGGGTAATATTGGAGCCAGCGTCTTTGAAAACAATGGCATTGATGTTTATTACCTTAAACTTTGGCAAGTTTTCTTTTGCAAAGGTTATTATTTCTTCTAATTCCTGCATATCGTTTTGCAAAGAAGAGTAATAACCGCCGTGTTTTAGTGCGTATGCAAAAATATCAAAGTTAATACTTCCCTCTACCTCAGCGGTATTGATATTGTTTTGTTGCAAAAACTCACAATACATTTTCAAAAGGCTAAGGAAATTTTTGGATTTTAGGAAATTGACTTTGATAATATCCAACTTTACATCCTTGAAAAGAATAGCAAAATCCTCTTTCTTTTCTACCTTTGTGGCATTTATACCTATGGAGTTTGCTCCTCTTTCTAAGGCTTGTAGCATCATAGCATTTTGATAAGACAAATCCTCTGAATCAAAGTCTTGTCTAACATCCCAAGAATTGTCCTTTGCATTGTATCCTCTTACAAAAGGTTCTTGACTTGGATTGTTTTGCAAATATTCCAAATTCTCTATATCATTGGCTCTATAATAAGGCTTTACATCAAAACCTTCATTGGTTTTCCATATAAGTTTCTTGTTATAATCGGCTCCTTTTAAGTCTTTTTCTATTACGGCTTCCCACTGCTCAGTAGTGACAGGTGGAAACTCATTAAACAATTTATTATCATTCATAAGATTTGATATATTAGTGTTTGTTTATACTCTTACAAAGTTGCAAATTTACAATATTTTAAATTCCAAAACAGAAAAAAACAAAAATTTACAAAAAACTTTTTTATATTTGCAACCTAAAAAGAAAGCAAAAGAGTAAAAGGATGAGTACATATAATTATTTGTTTGAAACAAGTTGGGAGGTGTGTAATAAGGTTGGCGGTATTCACACTGTTATTAGCACCAAAATACCTACCATTAGCAAAAAAATAGGCGACAATCACATACTTTTGGGACCCGACTTAGGACAAGCCACTCAAACAGATTCGGAATTTGAACAAGACGACAAACTTTTTCTTTCTTGGAAAATGTATGCCAAACAAAATGGCATTGAGTTTAAAGTAGGTAGATGGAAAATAAAAGAATCACCCATTGTTATTTTGGTACCTTATACTCAATATTTTTCTTCCAAAGACGAAATATTTGCTGAGTATTGGGAAAACTTTCAAGTAGATTCTCTAACAGGAGGTTGGGACTATATAGAGCCATTTCTTTTTGGTTATGCAAGTGCAAAAATAATAGAGTCTTTTTATAATTTTTATCTATCCTCCACCGACAAAATAATAGCACAATTCCACGAATGGATGACGGGAAGCGGTTTGCTTTATTTGAAAAAAAACGTTCCTCAAATAGCCACTGCTTTTACCACTCATGCAACCGTTCTTGGCAGATGTTTGGCAGGAAATAATTTGCCTTTGTATAGTGAGATTGAGCATTTTCAAGCCGACAGGGTTGCAAATGATTTCAATGTTAGGGCAAAATTCTCTTTGGAAAAAATCTCTGCCTTAGAAAGCGATGTATTTACCACAGTTAGCGATATAACCAACCAAGAATGCAAACAATTCTTTGGCAAGGGTGCAAAGGTTATCACTCCTAATGGTTTTGAGGGAAGTTTTGTGCCCGAGCAAGAGGAATTTGAGAAACTTAGAAAAGAGGCAAGAGAAAAAATCTTAGATTTTATAGAAAACTCGGCAGGATACAGACCAAAGGAGGAGGCTTTCTTTGTACTAAATAGTGGAAGATACGAATTTAGGAACAAGGGAATAGATGTTTTTATAAACACACTTAAAAACATCAATCAAAAAGAAAGGTTAGAGAAAAAAATTATTGCCGTAATAGCCGTACCAGCAGGACATTACGAGCCTATAAAGGATAAATATCTTACCCATAGGTTAGACAACCAAGAACACGACCCTATACTTTCGGCTATCTATCAAAGTGGAATACAAAACACTGAGAAAGAAAATGTACATGTAATCTTCCTACCCTCCTACCTTGACGGCAAAGACGGGCAAATAAATATGAAATACTTTGATTTTCTAACCGCTTTTGACCTAAGTGTATTTCCTTCTTATTACGAGCCTTGGGGTTATACTCCTATGGAGAGTATGGCTTTTGGAATACCAAGCATAACTACCTGTTTGTCGGGTTTTGGCTTATGGGTAGAAAATAAAATAAAAGACAATAAGGCTCTGAAAGTTGTCTTTCGTACCGATAACAACGAACAAGATGTTATAAAAGAAATATCAGATAATATACTTTCTTTGCTAACACTCTCAAAAGAAGACATAAGGGCAAATAAAGAAAACGCAAAATATATCTTTTCTCAAGTGCAGTGGCAAAGTCTTTATTCCTATTATGAACAGGCTTACGATATAGCATTAGAAGAGAGCAAAAAGAGACTTGACCTTTATATTCACAAGCAACCTTTGTCCTATAACTCAGATATAAAAATCAATTGGGGCGAAAAACCTGTATGGAAAAAAATACTTATCAAAACCACTCTGCCCGATAGGTTGAAATTTCTTAGGACTTTGAGTCAAAATCTTTGGTGGTCGTGGAATTATGATGCATTGGAATTGTTTGAGAATATAGACAAACAGAAGTTCTTTGATATGGAACGCTCGCCTATTCGTCTTTTGGAATCTTTAACCAAAGAGGACTTCTCTCGCTTGTTGGCAGATGAGGAATTTTTGCAAAAAATGGACAAAGTAGAGGAGCATTTCAACAACTATATAGAGGCAAGGAAAGAGAAAAACAACCCTTTGATTGCTTATTTTTCTATGGAGTTTGGCATACACGATAGTTTGAAAATATTTTCTGGTGGTTTGGGTATGCTTGCAGGAGATTACTTAAAACAAGCCTCCGATTCCAACAAAAACATATTGGGCATAGGGCTTTTGTATAGATATGGCTATTTTTTGCAACAGATAAATAGCGAGGGTGAGCAACTAAGCGAATTAAAGGCTCAAAAATTTTCTCACCTGCCTTTGCTTGCGGTAAGAGATAAGAAAGGCAATTGGAAAAAAATCTCCATCAATCTTCCTTCAGGCAAAGTGTGGGCAAAGATTTGGCTTTGCAATGTGGGAGTAACACCTTTGTATCTTTTGGATACCGATATAGAAGAAAATTCAGAGGAAAACCGCTCCATTACTCGTCAGTTATATGGAGGCGACAACGAAATGAGGCTAAAACAAGAAATACTTCTTGGAATTGGTGGCATACGTATGTTAAAAGAATTAGACCTCTCTCCTACTCTATACCACAGCAACGAAGGACACTCTGCCTTTTCTTCTTTGGAAAGGCTAAACAACTACATAAACCAAGACAATTTGCCATATATTCAAGCCTTAGAATTGGTTAGAAGTTCCACTTTATTTACCACCCATACGCCCGTACCAGCAGGACATGATATGTTTTCGGAGGATTTGATGCGAGCATATTTTTCTCGTTATGCAGAGAGTTTGACTTTGGATTGGGATTCTTTTATGCTATTGGGCAGAAAGACTAACGAGGATAGGAACGAAAAATTCTCCGTCAGTGTATTGGCTATCAATTGCTCGGCTAATGTAAATGGAGTAAGTAGAATACACGGCAGGGTATCAAGGCAAATGTTTCAATATTTGTTTGACGGCTACTTTGCCAACGAAGTAAATATAGGCTATGTAACCAACGGAGTACATCTTCCTACCTGGGTAGCAAAGCCTTGGAAAGACCTTTATTTGAAATATTTTGGCAAAGAAATGTTCTCCAACGAAAGTAACGCAAACTATTGGCAAAAAATCTATCAAGTAGAGGATAAAGAAATATGGCAAACTCACCAAACATTAAAACAAGAGTTGATAGAATTTATAAAACAAAGACTAAAAACCGAATTGCAACACAGGGCTGAGAGTCCGAGCCTATACGTACAAACCATCAACCAACTTAATGAAAACAAACTTATAGTTGGTTTTGCAAGAAGGTTTGCCACATATAAACGAGCAGGGCTTTTGTTTATGGACTTGCAACGCTTGGAAAATATAGTCAATCAAGGAGTTTGTTTTGTCTTTGCTGGCAAAGCACATCCAAATGATAAAGCAGGACAAGATTTGATAAAAAACATAATCAATGTTTCGCGTATGCCTCAGTTTGTTGGCAAAGTTATCTTTATAGAAAACTATGATATGTATGTGGCAAAACATTTGATAAGCGGAGTGGATGTTTGGTTAAACACTCCTACTCGTCCTTTGGAAGCCTCTGGTACAAGTGGAGAAAAAGCCATAATGAACGGAGTAGTAAATTTTTCGGTCTTGGATGGTTGGTGGGCAGAGGGATACAAACACGGAGCCGGCTGGGCTTTGAGCGAAGAGCAAACCTATAGCGATGAAAAATCTCAAAACATTTTGGATGCAGAGGTTATTTATTCCACCTTTGAGAACGAGATAATACCAACCTTTTTCAACCAAACCAACGGATTGCCACTCGGCTGGATATCTCATATAAAAAACACCATAGCACAAATTTCTCCTCATTTTACTATGAAACGTCAGTTAGACGACTATTTTGAGAAATATTACAATAGGATGTTTGCTCGTTTTGAGATGATGCACAAAGATAATGATAGCAAGGCTATGGAGTATGCTATGTGGAAAAAAATGATGAAAGAAAAGTGGGATAGCATAGAACTCTTAAAAGTGGAACTGCCCGATACAAGCACAGAGAGTTTTGCTTTTGACCAAACTTTTAGGGTAAAAATAACCTTGTTTAGCGGAGAGATAAACCCTGAGAATATTGGTATAGAAATGATTGTGGCAGATAAAGAGAACGACAATATAACAAAGGCAGAGCAAATCATAGAACTCACACTTACTCAAACCACCCAAAACAAAGGAGAATATGTTTTGGAGTTTCACAATTTTTCCTCCGGCGTTCATAACTATGCTTTTCGCATTTTTCCTAAGCATGAATTAATGCCTTTTAGAGGAGATGTCAATTTGGTTAAGTGGATATAGAGGAAAAACATTTTGTAATAAAAAGAGAGGTATTACGTTATAAGGTTATGTTTAAGGATAGCAAATATTTGTTTTTGGACAGAGACGGAGTAATAAACCAAAGGATAATCGGAGGTTATGTTTTGGATTATAAGGATTTTGTTTTTTCCTCCGGTGTTCTTTCTGCCTTAGAATTGTTTGCCAAAAGGTTTGAGAGAATTTTTGTGGTAACCAACCAACAATGCATAGGCAAAGGACTATTGACAGAAAAGAAGTTCTCCGATATTACAAAGCAAATGCTACAAAACATAGAGCAAGCAGGAGGAAGAATAGACAAAGTTTATCATTGTCCTTTTCTCAAAACAGATAACTCTCCTTTGCGCAAGCCCAACAATGGTATGGCTCTTTTGGCAAAAAAAGATTTTCCTGAGGTAGATTTTGCCAAAAGTATTATGGTAGGAGATTCCAATAGCGATATGATTTTTGGAAAGTCTGTAGGTATGAAAACCATTTTTATAGACAATCAAACAGGCGAGCCTTATCAAAAAGAATTGATTGACAAAAAATACTATTCATTGCAAGAATTTGCACAAGAGATAAACAAATAAAAACTATAAGAGAAATATGAAAAAAGAATTTACGCTTATATCCTTAGCCCTGTTGTTGATATGTGGCAACATAGTAGCACAAAACCATACTGACGAAAATGGCAAAAAACAAGGACATTGGGTAAAAACAGCCAAAAACGGAAAGAAAATCAAAGAGGGTACTTTTAAGGACGATTACCCTGTGGATACTTTTTATTATTACAACCACGAGGGCAAAGTAACCATAAAAAACTACTTCTACGACAAAGGCAACAAAAACCATACTTGGCTAATGTTTCCTAATGGCAAAGTACAAGCCGAAGGAGAATACCACAACAAACAAAAACAAGGGCTTTGGAAATACTACAACGAAAAAGGAAAACGTATAACCGAAGTAGAATTTAAAGACAATGAGAAGCAAGGAAAAGAAAAAATTTATGACGATGAGGGCAAAGAAGTTTTGCAAATAACCACATTTGACAAAGGCAAAAAGGAGGGTGAGTTTTTCAAAAACTTGCAATCATATGGCTACTATATCGCCTTATACCATAACGACAAACTAAACGGAGAGTACAAAGAATACTACCCAACCAAAAAACTAAGACAAACAGGGCAGTATATAGACGGCAACAAAGAAGGTAAATGGCTTATTTATCTTCCAAGTGGCAAAGTAGTACAAGAATTTACCTATAAGAAAGACGAGTTGGTAGAAGACTTTGTTATATTCTCCACAAAAGAGGGAGACAAACCCATGGCTCAAACCGATATTTCTATGGTAAGAGAAGTAAAAGGCAAAATGGAAATCTATGATATGCAAGGCAAAAAGACACTTACCAACAATGATTTTGAACAAATGTTAGAATACCTTAATGGCAATAGGTTTATGCGTATAGAGGAAAAGGGCAACATATATATGAATGTAGTTGCTTTGCAGGGCATTAACTCGGATGGAAGCCTAAGGACAAACATAGATTTTGGTTTCAAAATAATGCCAGACGAAAACGGAAAAAAAATAATACTATCCTTAACAAGAGAAGATTTTGAGGAATAGAAAAAGACTCTTAGAAGAATAAAAAAAGAATTATAAGCGTATGAAAAAAATATTTTTTGCTTTTTTGCTTTGCTTTTCTTTGTTTGCAAAGGCACAATGGGAGGAAAATTTTGAAAATGCCTCTCTTCGTATAGATTATTATCATAGTGGAAGATTTCAGGTAGATTATTTTTCTTTGCAGTCTTGCCAAAAACTACCCTTCTATTCTGGCTCACATACTTACCTTATAGACCAAACCAACAATGGAGCATATAAGGTGGCTTTGTTTGACAGAAAAAGCAAAGAGATGATTTTTTCCAAGGGATTCTCCTCTCTTTTCAACGAATGGCAGAGTAGCGAGGAGGCAAAAAACACTTGTGGTAACTATGAAGAGACAGTTATAGTTCCTTATCCAAAAAAAGAAGTGGATATAGTTTTCTTTTCAAGAGATAGTCTTAACAATTGGAAAGAGGTTTTTAGAGAGCCTTTTTCTGAAGAATTGTTGGTAGATTACCATAAGCCAAACTATAATATTATACCACTACACAAGACCAACCGCAAAGTAGAGGAGCGTTTGGACTTAGTATTCTTGCCCGTAGGCTATACCAAAGAGGAAAAAGACAAGATGAGAAAAGACTTGGAGAACTTTGCTAAATGGATGTTCATAGAGGAGCCTTATAAGAGCAGAGCCGATGTTATAAACATAGAGGCAATAGAGTACTACACAGAAAAAAGTGGAATACCTGGATTAAAGGATAGAAAAGACGAAAAGGGAGAGTTGGGCGTGGCTTATAATATGTTTTCTTCTCCGAGGTATCTAATGACCAAGGAGATTTGGGCGCTAAACGATGTGCTTAACCTTTTGCCTTTTGACGCTGTAATTATAGTAGCAAATAGCGAAGTCTATGGTGGCGGAGGCATATATAATTGTTATGCTACTTGTTATAGTGGAACAATGGCTATGGAGGTATTGATACACGAGTTTTCTCACTCTTTTGCAGGTTTGGCAGACGAATACTCAGCCAACGATAGCGACACAGGGCTTCAACCCATATACGCCGAGCCATACGAAAAGAATATTACCACCTTAGTAGATTTTAACGTCAAGTGGAAAGATATGATAAAGCCCTCCACTCCTATACCTACTCCTGCAACAAAGGAATACGAAAACGAGGTAGGAGTTTTTGAAGGAGCGTCCTATATGTCAAAAGGCTTTTATAGACCATATCAACATTGTATGATGAGGGATTTGAAGGCGTTCTGCCCTGTGTGTAGCAAAGTAATAAACGATATGCTTGATATTTATAGCAAATAAAAAAAGGATGAAAGTAAATATAGAACCTTCCTGGCAAAAGGTATTGCAAGAGGAGTTTGACAAACCTTATTTTGAACAAATTGTTGCTAAGGTCAAACAAGCCTACAAGACAACAAGGGTTTTTCCAAAGGGAAGTTTGATTTTCAATGCCTTTAACCTATGTCCTTTTGATAAAGTAAAAGTGGTAATACTTGGACAAGACCCCTACCACGAGCAAGGGCAAGCACATGGTTTGGCTTTTTCGGTTATGGAGGGAGTATCTTTGCCTCCCTCTTTGCAAAATATCTACAAGGAAATAGAAAACGACCTTAGCATCTCTCCCTCCCTTAGTGGCGACCTTAGTCGTTGGGCAAAACAAGGAGTTCTTTTGCTCAATTCTACTCTTACGGTGGAGGAGCATAAGGCAGGCTCGCATCAAAATTTTGGCTGGGAGGAATTTACCGACAATGTTATCTCCTTGCTTAGCAAGAAAAAAGAGCATTTGGTCTTTATTCTTTGGGGTAGTTTTGCCCAAAAAAAAGAAAAATTCATAGATAAAAACAAACATTTGATACTCTCCTCAGTACATCCCTCTCCTCTTTCGGCTTATAGAGGATTTTTTGGCAACAAACATTTCTCCTCTACCAATAACTACCTTACTTCCCTTGGCAAAAAGCCTATTGTTTGGTAAAATTTCTCTACAAAAGTTTGCCATTCCAAAAAGTTGTTATATTTTTGCATTCGGTTAAAAGTGTGTAGCAGGTGCTACGCAGGAGTAAATTATTAATTCAAAAATAAAATATTTCTTATGAAAAGATTCAGAAACCGTCTGCACGGATTGTATGCAGACTTGGGAAAGCGGTACGTATTAACTACTGTAAATCATTTTTGCACCCATTCCCTACAAAAACAACAATTATCCTTTAAAAAGGTTGTCTTTCTTTTTACCTTTTTATTTTCATTTTCTTTAATTTCTTTTGCTGACAACACAGCAAATCAGGTAACAATTACGGTAAATGGCCAGACAATTACGGAGTTTTCCTCCTCTAATCTTCCTACATCAAATATTACTTACAATGGTAATTAACGTTAGCTCGGTGTAAGGAAGTTGAATAGTTTCAGTTGGTTAGGTTGAT
>JAUNWC010000305.1 GCA_030540495.1 Bacteroidota bacterium | reverse complement strand
AGTATTTTATAAAAGAGAGATTTGATGCTTTGCAACTAGAGGATTATAAGGAATATATACATTTTGGCTTAACTTCACAGGATATAAACAACACATCTGTTCCTTTGTCCTTAAAGGAATGTAATGATGATGTTCTTTTGCCTGCCATTAATGAAGTATTAGACCTAATAAACGACAAGGCAGAGCAATGGAAAGATATCCCAATGTTGGCACATACACATGGACAGCCTGCCTCTCCTACATGTTTGGGCAAGGAGATGAAAGTTTTTGCTTATAGGTTGGAAAAACAATTGGCTTATTTTGCTTTCATTCCTTTCTCGGCTAAATTTGGAGGAGCAACGGGCAATTTTAATGCTCACAATGTGGCTTTTCCTCAAGTAGATTGGTTGAGTTTTGCTGATGAATATGTATCTTCTTTGGGATTGGAAAGAGACACATTTACTACTCAAATAGAGAATTACGACAACTCGGCTGCTTATTTTGATAATCTTAGAAGGATAAATACAATATTGATTGACTTTGCAAGAGATATTTGGATGTATATTTCTATGGAATACTTCAAACAGCAAATAAAAAAAGACGAAGTAGGCTCTTCTGCTATGCCTCATAAGGTCAATCCTATAGATTTTGAAAACGCTGAGGGCAATCTTGGTATGGCAAATGCTGTACTTACGCATTTGAGTACAAAGTTGCCTATCTCTCGTTTGCAAAGAGATTTGACCGATAGTACGGTATCAAGAAACGTAGGTGTTCCTTTGGCTCATACCCTTATAGCCTTAGCCTCGTTAAAAAAAGGTATAAACAAACTAATACTTAATCAAGAGGCACTTTATCAAGACTTGGAAAACAATTGGGCAGTTGTGGCAGAGGCATTGCAAACCATACTAAGAAGTATAAATTATCCAAATCCATACGAGACACTAAAACAACTTACTCGTAAAAACACAAAAATAGACGAAAAGACTATCCACGAATTTATAGACACTTTGGAAGTTAGCGAGGAGGTAAAACAGAGAATGAGAAAAATAACTCCTCATAACTATATTGGAATTTATCCTTCTATGAGTGAAGAATAAAAAAAACTCAAAACATATATGACAAGAAAAGAGAGATATTTTATTTTTCAAAACACCAAACCATACATTTTTAGATATATATTGTATGTTCTTTTGGTTGTTTTAATGTCTGTCTTTTCTATTTGTTCTATATTGTCTATAAATAACTTTTTGCAAATACTTTTTATAGAGGATTCTTCTTTGCCAAAAACAGAGTTAGATAAATTACTTAACAATATTTATTCTTATTTTCTTGCTTTTGGCAAACAGAATGCTTTGATATATTTCACTATTATTATTTTGGTAATCTATGTTTTAATGGATTTGTTTGAGTGGTTGGCTGCTTATTATATGGGTTGTACACGCAACAAAATAAACCGCAATATGAGGAACAAACTTTTTGAAAGTTTTCTTCACAATGATTTAGATTTTTTTGCTAAGCACAAAAAAGGAGACTTACTTTCAAGAATTTCTTCTGATATAATAGAGTATGATGAGACGGTACTAAAATCACACCAAACCATAATTAATTCTATTGTTGTGGTTACCATATATCTTGCTATACTTTTTTATATAGATTGGAAACTTACTCTTGTTGCTCTGCTTTTATTTCCTATAATTATTTTGCTAACCTCTACACTTTCTCATAAACTAAAATCAAATTCCAAACGTTTGCAAAAAACTAATGGTCAAATAGTTTCCATTATAGAGCAAACAATAGGAGGGCTTAGAATAATAAAATCTTTGACTGCCATAGATTATGTAAACAATAGTTTTAAGAAAATTAACAACGATTTTACGCTTTTGCGAAATAATGTTTATAGACGTATAAATTTGGCCTCACCTTTAAGTGAAGTGCTTTCTTCTATTGTTGTGGCTGTTATTCTTTTGGTAGGGTGCAACGAGGTACTTTC
>JAUNWC010000304.1 GCA_030540495.1 Bacteroidota bacterium | reverse complement strand
AACTGCCCTTGTGCAACACCTTGTAATTTATTATCAAAACGCACATGGTAGTTCTCTCCTTGTTTGGAAATCCATCCGCGAGTAAAATCCGGAGTGTGTCTTATTTTCAGAGTTATTTCTTTTTCCTTATCAAATTCTCCCCAAACATCCTTGGTTATAAAATGAAAATTGCCCAAATCCATTTCCATACCATATTGAGTAATAGGGTCGTAGCCCTGAGAAACATAAAGCACATTGTTTGGTATATCTTTTTTGACAACAAACCAAGGACCTCCACTAAGTCCCAAGCCTTTCCTTTGTCCTATGGTATGAAACCAAAAACCTTTGTGTCTACCAAGCACCTTGCCCGTTTCCAACTCAACAATCGCCCCTTCTTTTTCTCCTAAATATCTTTTAATAAAATCGTTATAATTTATTTTTCCCAAGAAACAAATACCCTGTGAGTCTTTTCTGAAAGCAGAAGGCATTTTTTCTTTTTCCGCTATAGTTCTTACCTCACTCTTATCCATATTGCCAACGGGAAAAATAATTTTTTCTAATTGAGAATAAGATATTTGTGCCAAAAAATCTGTTTGGTCTTTAAGTTTGTCTTTGGCTGTGGAAAGATATTTTAGCCCCTCTATCTCCGTGGTTGTGCAGTAATGTCCGGTGGCTATCAAATCAAAATCTTTACCCCATTTATCGTTAAATGCTCCAAATTTTATCATCTTATTGCACATAACATCAGGATTAGGAGTAAAGCCGTTTTTCACTGTTTCTATTGTGTAATTGACCACCGTATCAAAATATTCTTTTTGCAAATTCACAACCTCCATTTTGCAACCATATTTCTTTGCAATATAAGAAGTTATCTCAACATCCTCCTCTTTTGGACATTCTGAGTCGTCCATACCTATCATTATGTAAAAGATTGTGGGAGTTATTCCCTGCTCTTTTAACTTATAAACCACAACAGAGGAATCAACTCCTCCCGAAACCAAAGCCGCAACATTCATAAAAACAATGCTTTCTATTATTTTTTATTAAGAAATAAGTTATTTAATATGGATAAAAGTATATAAATCAATATTATAAATGGAAATGCATAGAAATTAAACAAAATAATAAGCAACAAGGAAAGAGATAAGAAAATATATTTAACCTTATTATCGTGCCAAGATAAGTTTTTGAATTTCAATGCAAATAAAGGAATTTCACCAACAAGAAGTATTCCCAAAACAATAGACAAAGGAACAATAAAATAAGGGCTATTCATAAGATTGAAAAACAAAGAGTGCAAACTCTTGGAATTTATTCCCCAAAGGAAAATATCATTTGTTTGAAAATAATTGATAATAGGTATTGTTAGCCAAATCAATGCATTAGCCGGAGTTGGCAAACCTATGAAAGAAAGGGTTTGACGCTCATCCACATTAAATTTTGCTAAACGATAACAAGACATAACAGCCATAAACAAAGGTAAATAACACAAAATACTGTTGCCAAACTGCAAAAAAGTATAATTGTCTTTGTTTTCTAACAACAGACTCACCGCTATCAAAGAAGGAGCAACTCCAAAGGAAACCACGTCTGCTAAAGAGTCCAATTCTTTGCCTATTGCTCCGCTTACCTTTAAGGCACGTGCAGTCATACCATCAAAAAAATCAAACACCGCTCCGCATATAATAAAACAAGAAGACAAAACAGGCTTTTCCCACAACAACAAAGCAACAATAGATAATACTCCGCAAAGAAAATTCAAAAGGGTTATAATATTTGGTATTTCTTTTTTCATTTCAATATACTTTCTTTTTTACAGAATGCAAAGTTAGAAATAATTTTTCAATTTATAAAAAAAGTTATGAATGGGTTGTTATAAGTTGGAATAGGTTAGCATAGGTTACAGCCACAGGCTGTTTTATAAGTTAGCATAGGTTATTATAAGAGGGCAAAGCCGTTACATTTTGTTATACGCTTATGCGTTATTACA
>JAUNWC010000303.1 GCA_030540495.1 Bacteroidota bacterium | reverse complement strand
ACCTATCTCAACCTTTGCTAACCTATAAACAGGCTGTGTCTTGGCGGTGTTTATTTTTGAAAAAAGGGGTGGTAATTATATAGAGTTTTCTTTATATCCAAGATATTTAGATTAACATATACTTCTGTGGAGGTTATGCTGGAATGTCCCATAATTTCTTTTACTGCCAAAATATTTGCTCCACCTCTTATCAACTCTGTTGCAAAACTATGTCTAAGAATATGAGGATGTACTTTTTTGTCAATACCCGCCATTTCTGCCGTTTTTTTTAGCATAGAGAAAATAAATTGACGAGTAAGTTTTGTGCCTCTCTTTTCGGACAAGAAAACAAAGTCGGTGTATTCTCCTACTTGTTTTTGATGTACTCTATATTGGTCTATATATAGTTTCAAATCTGCTAAAACTCTTGCATCTATGGGAATATACCTTTCTTTGTTGCCTTTGCCAATAATGTCCAAATATTCCTCAGTGTAATGTATATCTGATAATTTCAAATTTATAAACTCGCTTACCCTCATTCCTGTAGAATAAAGCAACTCTATGGTAAGCCTATTTCTAAACCCGTATGCAGTGGATACATCTATGGCTTTCATCATTCTTTGTATTTCACTACGCTCCAATATTTCGGGTATTTTTTTGTCTATATATGGAGTTATTATATGCTCAGAGGGATTTCTTTCTATTACATCGGTCAGCATAAGGAACTTGAACAAAGCCCTTATTCCCTGTATTATTCTTGTTTGGGTGCTACTTCTTAACAAACGTTCTTCTTCGTCTTTGCCTTCTTTTTTTTCTAATTGCCCAACAAATTCGTTGAGTATTTGAATATCAACTTCTTTTGGACTTACATTTGGGTATTTATTATTCAAGAAAGTTACTAATTTTTGACAATCCATCAAGTAACTTTCCACTGTGTTATTGGAGAAAGAACGCTCTAAGGTCAAATAATATCTAAAATTTTCTATCTGCTTTGCCCATTCCTTATTCACAATCTTACCCTTCCTATTATATTCATTTTGCGCATTATTATTGATGCTTTTCTTTGAGTACGAGGGTTAGGGTTTGCGGGATTTCTTTTCAAAGGTTGAGGCAAGACTGCTGCCAAAAGAGCGGCTTGACGTTTGGTAAGATGTTTGGCACTCTTGTGAAAATAGTATTGACTTGCAGCCTCCACTCCATAAATACCATCTCCAAATTCTACAACATTAAGATATACTTCCATTATTCTTTTTTTGCTCCACATAAGTTCTATTAACACAGTTTCCCAAGCCTCTAATCCTTTGCGAAGATAACTTTTGTGCAACCATAGAAATACATTTTTGGCTGTTTGTTGGCTTATGGTGCTTGCACCCAAAACGGTTTTACCTTTTTGTTGATTAACTTTGCGAGCGTTTTCTATTGCTTTGAAATCAAAGCCTTTGTGGTTTCTAAAATTATTATCCTCAGCACTCACAACGGCGCTTATCATATAAGGAGAAATATCCTCTATATCCACCCAATGTTTGTCCAATTTCACCTCTCTGTCCTTTGAAAAACCTTGCTCTATACACCTTTGTACCATAAGTATGGTAATAGGAGGATTAACAAATTTATATACAAAAGTCAGAACAATAGAAAACACCAAATAGCACAGAACTACCCAACCAAATAGTTTGAGTATTCTTTTGAAACTCCATTTTTTTGATTTAGAACTTGCCATATTTTTTTAATAATACTCTATTTCACGTTTGGTTATTTGAAAGGCTTCGTCTTCTGATAGCATAATTCTTTGCACCCAATTGCCTTGCTCGTCTATGGTATAAACATATTCCAAGAGTAAATCCGTAAAGCCTGGACGTTTTAATAGTTCTGTTTTGACAAATCCTTCCTTATTATAAGAATATATTCCTCTGCTAATAGGTTGATTATTACCATCTATCATTGTCATAGACTCCATATTTCCTTTTTTGTCATAAGAATAGGTCGTTAGTATTAGCAACT
>JAUNWC010000302.1 GCA_030540495.1 Bacteroidota bacterium | reverse complement strand
TTATTTCGTTTTCGTATGCAAAGAAAGGAGTCTCTTTGTATGTATCTACATATGGTTTAGTTTTTATTTTGTCTGCTCCGTCTATAATTTTGCGAACGCTTTCCTCACTCGGAATTTTCAAATCTTTTCTTTCTGGCATAGTTATTTCGCAAATAATATTCTCTTTGGTTATCCATTTAGAAGCCAAAGCATTTATTTCCTCTAAGGTTATTCCATCTATGAGAGATTTTGCTGTTCTGTACTCCCATCTTGCTCCCGGTACAGGTGTGCCATCAAGGAAATTGCTAACCAATCTTGAAGCCCAAGTAGAGTTATATGTTTTGTTAGCCTCTTTGCTTGCTCTTTCATATTGTTCCAAAACAGATTCTTTTGCTCTGTCAAGTTCTGTTTGAAGAAATCCGTGTTGAACTACTCTTTGATTTTCCTCCAAAACGGCTTTCAACGCATCAAGTATTTTGCCATCTTTTGCAGAGGCATTGATAACATAACCTCCCATAGTACGAGCAAGATATGTTGGAGCGTAGCCCGAAACGGCGTACATATAAGGACAACCTTTCTTTTGAGATTTCTCGTTGAAACGACTCATAAGCATATTCTCATAAAGATTAATCATAAGTTCTTGATTACGAAAATCTCCAACGGTTTTCATCTTCATAGCAGGGTGCTTGTAAAGAATAGAAATCGTATTGCCTGTAGCCTCTTTGTCCGTTGCTATTGCAACCACGGTTTCTTTATTGTTTGGTATATCAAATTCTGGTCTTTCCAAAGGAGTAGATGGTTTTTCGTCAATACCAAAATAGTCCTTAACCTTTTGTTCCATTTCATCTGCATCAAAGTCGCCTACTATAATCAAGGCTTGATTGTCTGGTCTGTACCATTTTTTGTAGTAGTTGCGAATAGAACTATATTTAAAAGTTTTTAGATTTTCCACTGTACCTATAGGCAAACGGTCAGCGTATCTACTGCCTTTGAATATTATAGGCCAAGTTTGACGGCGCATTCTCTCTTGTGCTCCTTGTCCCAAACGCCATTCCTCTATGATAACTCCTCTTTCGTCATCTATTTGGCTGTCTGTCATAAGCATACCACTTGCCCAACCACCTAAAACTCTAAGTCCAAGGTTAAACAACTCTGGCTTATCTGTTGGAAGAGTTAGCATATAAACAGTTTGGTCAAATGATGTGTAGGCATTGTTATCCCTACCAAAAGAGATACCATTTTTTTGTAATTCGCTAATCAACTCATTGCCCGGAAATTGTTTTGTACCATTAAAGCCCATGTGCTCGGTAAAGTGTGCTAATCCAAGTTGGTCTTCTTCCTCCAAGATAGAGCCTGCATTTACTGCAATTTGAAACTCTGCACGATTTTCAGGCATTTTGTTTGCCTTAATGTAATAAGTCATACCGTTTTCCAATTTTCCATATCTAACGGTACTTTCTAACTTAATTTCTTTGTTCAGGTCTATTTTCTTGTTTCCCTGAGCAAATACGCTTAAACACAACATAAAGCAAAGTCCAAGCGTAAATAATCCTTTGTAATTCATTGCGTAATTTATTTTATAATTTTATTTTCTTTTCCTAAAAATACAAAGTGCAAAGTAACTACTTTTTTTTCAATCTAACAAAATAATTTAATTATTTTTAACTTTTTCATATTCAATTCCCTTTCTTAAATTTCAAATAATTTTGATTATCATTGTAAAATAACTTCAAAGTATCTTTTATAAATTCATATTTATTTATCTTATAGAGTTTTTCTACAAATAATTCTCCGTCAAATAATTCTGCTATTTCTGTTCCATCTATTTTTGTAAATGTCAATTCATTAGTAAAAGTATTTACAGAAATATTTCCATATATTTTATTGGAATAGGACTGTCCCTCAAAAGAATAATCTTTATTTATTTTTATCCAATAAACATTGTTATTACTATTGGATGGTATTTTTATACCAAAATCATTACTAACAAATTCTTTCAATTGCCATTTACTAAACAAAGAAACACTCTCTTCTTTT
>JAUNWC010000301.1 GCA_030540495.1 Bacteroidota bacterium | reverse complement strand
ATTCTATAACAAAGAACGGCTTGTAGTTGTGGAGTAATATTTAATTTGTCTATATCAATATTTCCTTCAAACCATCTGTTATAATCTGTTTGAAAAGTTTCAATTGCTTGCGATAATAATTTCTCTTCACAAGCAAAAGAGTATCCTCGCAAATAGGTTGCATTTTTCCACAGGTTAATCGTGGATTGTATCTGTTGCGTTAAAGTAGAGTTCATTGCAGGTAAGTTGGATAAATAACTTCGTTTTTAGGAATATCTACTTTTGCTGTTTTGCCAACAACTTCTGCAATTTGACTCCATTTGAAACCATCGCCGGGGCTAAGCATGTGCAAGTCTTCCAATTTTATTTCTTCACCTTGTTTTATAACTCTTTTTGTTGCGATGGAACGCTCCAATTTTATCTTAGAGGATTCTACACTTTTATCTATATACATATCTTCTTTGCCCATCCAACGCTCTGCAACACGAATATCTCTAATCATACGATTTACTCCGTCTGGTCCAAGAGAGCCTTTTTGGTCAGTACCTTTCATGTGTCTATCTATAGTTACGTGTTTTTCTATTATCTCTGCACCCATACCCACAGCAGTGACAGGAGCAGCAATGCCAACAGTATGGTCAGAAAAACCAATAGTGTATTGAGGATAATTTTTCTTTAAGTATGTTATTGTTCTTAAATTAAGATTATCCGGTGCTGTTGGGTATTGCGAAACACAATGCAAGATACTTATGTTTGAATGATATTTCGTTATCACATCAAGAGCATTATCTAATTCTTTTTTACCAGCCATACCGGTAGAAAGAATTATTGGAATTTTTGTCTCTGCCAACGCTTGTAACAGAGGCAAGTTCGTTAAATCTCTGCTGGCTACTTTTAGATAGTCAGGTGTAAATAATTTTAAGATAGACAAACACCCTATAGCACACAAAGTTTCTACAAAATCTAAACCTCTTTCTTTAGCATATTTATAAACTTCAAAATGTTCTTCATTGGATAATTCCAAATATGCTCTGTGTTCGCCGTATGTTTTTCCAAAAGAGTTCGGTGAATCATAGATTTGATTCATTTGGGAATTGGCTAATTCTTCATTCAAATCTCTTTTTGTCATCTTTACGGCGTTCATTGGTTTTAACTCAAGGTTAAACATCTCTTCCTTAACAGGGCGAGAAACTAATTCTACTATTAGTTTTGCAATATCTACTGAGCCATTATGATTTTGCCCAATTTCACCTATTATGTAGGTTTCTCCTTTTGTAATCATTTTATTTCCAATTTTTAATTATTTGCTGTTTCATCAATTGTAAATAGTTTGGTTTTTTATCCAAATACTCTACAACATCTTGTAAATTAAAATTAGGTTTGGTTTCCGATAATGTCTTGTATATTTCTTTGGCAGTATCAAAATCTTCTTGTGTATCTATTGTTAAGCGAATATCGTTTCTGCCTTCAATAAACACTGGAGCATTTATCCATTCTATTTTAAACTTGTCTTTGTTAGAATAGATGTAATTAGTTACGTGTTCGTGATAGATACTTTCTTGTGTTAAAGAATATACTTTTTGCAAAGCCTCTAATGTAACATATTCAGCCCAAAAGCCAAAATGAGTTTGAATGGAAGGCTTTTTGTTTATCCTAAAACCAACATAATCTGCTGTCGTTTGACTTGCTACATTGACTAATTGCTCCAAACCAACAATATCCAAAAAAGGATTATCAGAACAAACTCTAATAATTTTATGTACATTATTTTCTTTTGCAGCCTCAATAAACCTACTTAAAACATCATTTTCACTGCCACGAAAGACACTAACCTTATCTTTTACCTCTGCGACAAGTTTATCATTAATAGTATTTGTAGATGTAGCAAGTATAACATTTGTGTTGTAGATATTCTTCAATTTATCAATCAACAATTCAATAATACTTTTGCCATTAAAGAACGGCAACAATATTTTGCCAGGCAACCTTGTAGAACCAAGTCTTGCCTGAATAATAAATACGGTTTTCATATCTATAAT
>JAUNWC010000300.1 GCA_030540495.1 Bacteroidota bacterium | reverse complement strand
TACTCTTCTTTGTTACATTCATAACACTCTACACCCAACTCTTTTAGTAATAACCTGTCTGAAAAATGAAAAACAGGAAATATAGGAGTATAGCCTTTCTGCTTTACTTCTAAGATGCAACTTTTTATTTCCTCAAGAAACAGCATATGCTTCTTCTTTTTAGTTTCATTTATTTGGTTTAATACATTATTACTATAGAATTCAGGCCAAAGAAAAAATGGCCATAGTAAAAAGCAAATTGTTTTCTTCTTGGACATAATTCTTAATGGAAGCGTAAATACTGGATCATAAGTCCAAATCGCATTTTTATTTATTCTATTGGAACACTCTGCAAACCCCTGTAATGATTTCTTGTCTCGAGTTACAATTACATCAGAATTTGCATACATAAATCCTATTGCTCTTTCTAACAACACATTATGTGAATGTACTTTGTTACATCCTATTCCTAATATCAAGGTTCGCAATCCCAAAATCTTAGCAAGCAAGAAAGGAGCTATATAGGCCATTTTAAGTCGTCGACTATCTTCTGAATCATCATAAGATTCTAAAAGTCCCCCTCCACCTATGATGAAAACTGAAGCTTTCTTCATTACCTTAATGTTTCTTAAAACACTAAAAGAATTTTCTCCTTTTTGAAATGTACATACATTATATTCATCTTTAAATTTAGAATCTCTACATGACAAGAAAATAGTGTACTTCGACGGAATGAACTTCTTTAATGCCCAAAAGATGAAATCATCACCTTTATTTGAATTTCCATAAGCTCCGAACCAAACAATTTTATTGTTCACATGTTTAAGTTTACGTTTCCGGCAAAAAAAAGCCATTGCAAACAAGATAACAAATATTGTTCTATTTAATAGATACTTTATGGCGTGCTTCATATTTGGAGTATTAACACGCCATCAAGCGCAATGGTTTATATATTTGATTACATAAATCTTCTCCAGAGAGAAATACCCCCCCCGAATAACTTATCTTTGTTTTTCAAGAAAGGTTTGTCTCCGCCTGTCCAATGAAGAACTTTTATTGGAGTCTTTTTGTATGATACGTTTTCTCCATTTATAACATAAGAGTTATTGGTTAACTTGTACCATAAATATTTTACATATCTTTTTGCGGTTTTATACATATTTACCGTTCCTATGTTAACTGCATTATACCCAAATCCAGCATCGTAATAACATTGATTATCCAAACATAATGCTAAGTTAATGAAGGTTTGATCATGGTATGTAAACTCAGTTTCCAAACTCATCAACAAATGCCAATATTTATCCTTTAACTCCTTATAATAGGATTTCTGTATTCCCCAAAAGCCTGAATTAAAAGTTGTGTAATCCCAATTAATTTCAAGATACATATTGTCTAATTCTTGCTGTCCTTTCTTCGTAACATAACGTCGTAACGGATATGAAAAGCGAGGATTAAAATAGCAATTGATAGAGTTCTCTTTGGTCGCAACAACCTTATACTTTTCTATACACTTAAAATATTGTGACATATCACTCAATATTAGTAAATCAGAATCACAGAAGATGATGTTGTCAAAAGAAGACTCATCTATAAAAAGAGAGCCATATACTGAGAAATCAGAATGCCAATCTCTTTTGTTATGGAAATGAGCTTTTAACTTCTCTTTTATGTCTATTACTCGGATATCATGCGACTCCAATTCATTCACTTGTTCTAGATCTAAACCCGTATCAAGAACTTCTATCTTTGCTGTAGAATTATACTTTAACAAAGACTTAACAGTAATCAACAAGCCTGAATAGAATGTTGAGTTACATGCAAATACAAAACCATTATTCATAGATATTTAATATTTCATTTATCCACTCACGTACACAACCTTTACCACCAGCTAAAGATAATACTTTAATTTCTGGTATTTTTTTAACTTTCTCACAAGCGTCAGATGGGCAAGCCTTATAAGCCACAGCAGAAAGCAGTTCGAAACAATTTATGTCGTCTCCAATATAAGCAACTTCAGAAAAAGATATTCCTAATTGTCT
>JAUNWC010000299.1 GCA_030540495.1 Bacteroidota bacterium | reverse complement strand
ATTGTTGCAAGCACTCAATACAAGAACAATAAACAACAAACAATATGGAAGGAATTTTCTCATTTTATAGTCTTTGCAAAACGGTTTCTATTAGATTGTTCATAGACTTAGCATAGTCGGTGGAGAAAGTGCCTTTGTATCTATTTGCTATTACATTGCAAATAGTCAAAGTCTTATGCCCTAAACTTCTTCCCAAACAATAGAGAGCCGAAGTCTCCATTTCATAATTGGTTATCTTGTAATTATTATAAGAAAAATTTGGCAACTTTGTATTTATATCCCTATCTCTTAAAGGCATACGCAACTCTCTTCCCTGTGGCCCATAGAAACCGGGAGCCGTAACGGTTATTCCTTTTGGTAGGTCAAAAGCAATTTTTTCTAAAAGTTCCTCTGAGGCTTCCACTCCGTATGGCACAGGCAACAGAGCATTCCAATCCATAAATTGTATAAAATTGTGTTGCAACTCTTCTTCCATAACCTCGTGCGATAGAGCATAAAACCACATCATTCCATCTATTCCCAAAACGTATTTGCTACATATACAAGAATTTATCTCCATATCCTCTTGCATGGCTCCTGTGGTACCAAGTCTAAGAAGATTTAGTGAGGTTTTCTTTTCTTTTATCTCTCGGCTTTTTAGGTCAATATTTTTGCAAGCATCCAACTCCGTTAATACTATGTCTATATTATCCACTCCCATACCGGTAGATATGGCAGTAACTCTCTTGTTGTCAAACCAACCCGTATGGGAAACTATCTCTCTGTTTGCTTTTTTTACTTCTATTTTGCTAAAAAATTTGCTAATACTTGCCACTCTGTTTGGGTCGCCAACAAGAATAATATTATCTGCTAATTCCTCTGGGAAAAGCCTAATATGATATAAACTGCCATCGTTTGCTAAGGTCAATTCCGATGCTTTTATCTCTTGTGTCATTACTTATTTCTTTTTAGAAGTTGGTTTATTAGAGTGTGAAGATTATCCTTGCGGTCTGCATCTATCTGCATATCGTTCAAACAGTTCAACGCCTTTTGTATATAATCATTTGCCATTGTTTCTACCTTAGTCTTTGTATCATATTTCTCAAAAAGAGTTTTTACTTCCTTTATTTTTTCTCCTATGTTGGAAGAGGTGGTGTTATACAAATTTAGTAGTCTTTGCTTGTCTTGTTCGTTTGCATTTTCTAAGGTATTAATGTAGAGCATGGTTTTCTTGTTGTCCGCAATATCTGTGCCTGCTACTTTGCCAAAATCTTTCAAATCGCTCCAAACATCCAAAACATCGTCTTGCAATTGGAAAGCAATTCCCATATATAAGCCTATTTCGGCAAGAGTGTTAATATTTTGCGCAGAAGCATTGCCAACAATTGCCCCTAATTTTAAGGCTCCGGCTATCAAAAAACCTGTTTTAAGGCTAATCATGGTTATATATTCTTTGGCTGTTACATCTGTTCTTTTTTCAAAGTCCATATCCAAGGCTTGCCCCTCGCATACTTTTACAAATATGGAGGTAAGAGTTTTTATCAAAGCCGGAATTTTTTCTTTGTCGCAATAGTTAAGTTTTTCGTAAGCCAAAGCACAAGTAACATCAGCGGAAAGTATTGCGGTATTTGTGCCATATTTTTGATATAAAGTAGGTTTGCCTCTTCTCAAAGGAGCGGCGTCCATAATATCATCGTGTATAAGGGTAAAATTGTGAAGTAATTCTATGGCTTGGGCTGGATATTGTGCTTGTTCTATATCATTTGAAAACATATCCGCCGCTATCAAAACCATAAGAGGACGTACTCTTTTGCCACCTTGGTGCATAGCATATTGTACTGGTTCATAAAGATTTAACGGCTGGTGTAAAAAATCCATTTTCTCTACAAAGTTATCTAACTTCTCTTGCAATTGCTCAAAACTATACATAATCTATACTCTTGTTTTTTTATTCTTGTCCATTTGCAAAAGTAGTATATTTTTTTGATAAGAGGAAATAAGTTGTAATAGGTTGGGATAGGTTAGTATAAGTTGGGTAGGTTATTTTAACTTA
>JAUNWC010000018.1 GCA_030540495.1 Bacteroidota bacterium | reverse complement strand
AACCACCCTGTCTTTTGGTGAAAATTTTGTTTTATTGTTATTTTCCATTTCTTTATATTGTTTATAAGTTTTCGTCTTTTTTTATTTTCTTGTGCAAATTACTTGATTGCTAAATCTTAAATCTATACAAGAATATTTATCCCAGCCCTCTTTTGTAAATGCCCTTGTATAAAGCAAATGCAATCTAAGTAACTCTTGTTTCCAATCTTTTCTTTCTCCCAATACTATTTCATAACTACCTATCTTTGGTATCAGTATATATGAAGAGTCTTTTCTTGCTATTTGGTCTATCTGATATTTAAGTATGCTATCCGAGTAAATCATCATAGATAAATTGTAAATATCAAATAATTGTTTAGTCTTTATGCTATCTATTTTATTTGGCATGGTATCGGATATATTGCCACTTGCTATTAAAACATCTACACTTTTTCCCGACTCGGTTTTGAGAACAAAACCTTGTTTATCCAAATAGTAAGATTTATTGTTTTTGTCAAAAACCCTTACCACAGCCATACGCTGAGTAATAAAAATTTTAAGCACTCCTGTTATGCTTATAGAGACAGATGCAGCCTCCACAAAATTTTTGTTTTCCAAATACTGCCTTATCTCTCCTATTTTTATTTGTTTGCGTCTTTGTTGGGTAAATACACCAAAATGTTTGGTCAAATCATTCTTTATTTCTTGCTCAAAAATGATTTTATCTTTTGACGGATAGATTATTTGAAGTTCTACGGACCTAATATAGGCTTCCCTCATCATTATATTTGACAATATAACGATAAGTATTATACTAAGAACAATGCCTATATACATAAGTCTTTTCTTCTTCATTTGCTTAGTATTTGTTTTATCTTATCTATTTCTCTGTCTATATCTCCTGCTCCCATAGTAAGAAGCAACTCTGGTTGCAATGCCTCCAAAAGAGGATACAATTGTTCTTTGCTTACATAGTATTTGTCCATTTTATTTATGTTCTGCATAATAAGATGGCTTGTAACTCCTTTTATGGGTTCTTCTCGTGCTGGATATATTGGCAAAAGAATAACACTATCTAATAACTCCAAACTTTTAGCAAATTCTTTTGCTAAATCTTTGGTCCTGGAATATAAGTGTGGTTGAAAAATACCCGTCAATTGTTTGTTAGGATATAATTCTTTTAAAGATAGAATCGTTGCCTCTATTTCTTTTGGGTGATGAGCATAGTCATCTATAAAGATTTGTCTATCGTTGTTGATAATATAGTCCAAACGCCTTTTCATACCCGAGAAAGTACTTAATGCTTGTCGCAAGATTTCTTCCCTTTTGCTTTTGCTTATGCCCTCTTGTTTCAAAACAAAGTTACATACCTTCATTGCAACAACAGCATTTTCTATATTATGCCTTCCGGGATAATTCATTTGCAAATCAAAAAAGGTTTCCCCATAGTCATTTAAATCAAAATAATAACTTCCTTTGTATATTCTTATATTCCATGCATAAGTATCTGCCTCTATATCGTTCAAAGCATAGGTAGAAAGAGGTTTCTTTTCCCTTAGTTTTTCTATAATTTCCTTTCGCTCTGTTTTTACAATAAGTTGTCCTCTATTGTTGGTAAGCAAAGCAAAATCTTCAAAGGCTTTGTGAAGATTTTCATAATTTTGATATATATCCAAATGGTCAGCATCTATGGAGGTAATAACGCTAATGTATGGAGAAAGTTGTAGAAAACTTCTATCATACTCGTCTGCCTCCACCACAACGTATGGACTATTATTATTGAAAACAAAATTATTATTTACACTTTTTAGTATTCCACCCAAGAAAGCCGAACAGCCAACAGTAGAGTAAGAAAGTATATGGGTTATCATACCACAGGTGGTCGTTTTGCCATGAGAACCACTTATGGCTATTACTTTTTTATTCTTTGTTATATGCCCAAGAGCCACCGAGCGTTTTTCCATCAAAACACCACTTGCCTTAATTCTCTCAAATTGAATATTGCTTTCTGGTATAGCGGGAGTATATATACACAAATCTATGCCTGCAGGTATATTTTCTTCTCTGTCCTCATAGTTTATTTGTATTCCTTCCGCTTCTAATTTTTTGGTAAGTTCTGTTGCTACTCTATCATATCCCAAAACTCTATGCCCCTGCATATTAAGATAGCGTGCTATAGCACTCATTCCTATACCACCTATCCCTAAAAAATAATATGTCTTTCTTTCCTGCTCCATACTATCTATGCATTGCTATTTTTTCTATTTCATCCACTATTTTTTCGTCAGCATCAACCTTTGCCAAAGTTAGTATATTTTTCCCTAAATTTATTTGCAATTCTTTGTCTTTTATAATATTGCTTAGAGTCGGAAGAAATTTTTCCTTCAATTGATTGTCCAATATCATCACTGCCGCATTTTTTTCCACCAATGCCTCTGCATTTCTTCTTTGATGGTCTTCGGCAACATTAGGCGATGGTACTAAAACAACCGGCTTACCCACTATACACAATTCACTTATAGCCAAGGCACCAGCACGAGATACCACAACATCTGCCACTGCATAAACCAAGTCCATATCGCTAATAAACTCCAATATTCTTATATTAGGATGTTGTTTTATCTTAGAGTTATTTCTTGCTACTATATCATTGTAGTAGAACTTACCCGTTTGCCAAATAAGTTGTATGTTGTTGTTTATAAAATAATCTAAATTACTTTCTATGCTCTCGTTTATGCTTCTTGCTCCCAAAGAACCACCCACGACAAGCACTGTCGGTTTGTTAGTATCAAAAGCATAAGCCCCTAAGCCCTTTTGTCGCAAATTGTCTAAGTTTTCTCTTATGTCGCAAATATTTTTTCTAACCGGGTTGCCTGTTTTTACTATCTTTTCGGCAGGAAAAAATCTTTCCATATTGTCGTAGGTAACACAGATTTTCTTTGCTTTGTTGGCAAGTATTTGATTGCTTTTGCCAGCAAATGAGTTTTGTTCTTGTAGCAAAGTAGGTATGCCTAATTTCTGAGCCTTACCAAGTATTGCCCAAGAAGCATAGCCACCTACTCCTACGACAACATCAGGGCAGAAAGTCTTTATTATCTTTTTTGCCTTAATGTAAGAAGAAAGCATTTTGAAAGGTAGCGAAAAGTTTTTCCAAAGTTTTTTTCTTTGCAAGCCTGCTATTTTCAAGCCTATTATTCTAAATCCGGCTTGTGGTACTTTTTGCATTTCCATTTTGCCCTCTGCTCCTACAAACAAAATTTCGCAATTCTTAAATCTTCGTTGCAAACATTTTGCTATTGCTATGGCAGGAAAAATATGTCCTCCCGTACCTCCTCCACTTATTATTACTTTCATAGGTCTTCCTCCTCTTTATTTGTTGTATCCAAAGAAGAAATGTCTTCTTCTATAATTATTTCTCGTTTGCTCTTTTGATTCTCGTTTCTTGAAACATTTAATACCATACCCAAGGCAAAAGAAGAAAAAATAAACGATGTGCCTCCATAGGAAATAAAAGGTAAGGTTTGTCCTGTTACGGGCAAAAGATTTGTGGATACCATCATATTGATTATTGCCTGAAAGATAAATACCAATGTAACCCCAAGCACTAACATAGAGCCAAAATCCCCTTTTGCATGCTTGGCTATAAGCAACATACGATACAAAAGAATAATATATAGTAAGACTATAAGCAAACACATCCACAAGCCTCCCTCTTCCAACATTATGGCAAAGATAAAATCATTATGAGACTCCGAAAGAAAACGAGCAATCTCTGTATTACCTATAAATTTTCCCGTAAGTCCCCCGGTAGAAATAGCCATAAGGGCAATATTTGTTTGATTGATTTCCATTCTATCATTGTTAAGAAATAGGTCAATACGATTACCCCAAGTACTTCCACGAGAAAGAAATCCTGTCTTGCTATCTACAAACATAATAAACACAAAAGCAACCAATAGTCCTAAAAGACTCAAAGCCCAATATCTTCTGTTAATACCTCCTACGAGCAACATTATATAACAAACCAAGCCTATCAAAGCCGCAGTAGAAAAATTTTCTGGGAAAATCAAACCACAAATAAACAATATAGGAAGAAATACATTGATAAAAGTTTGTTTTTCCTTTATTTTATCTTTGTTGGCAGCAAGAAAAGTAGCAACAAAAATAATGGTAATATATTTCACTATCTCAGAAGGTTGAAACTGTCCAACCAAAGGAATAACTATCCAACGAGAAGCGGCTTTGCCTCCCGGTCCGAGATAGCCCAAAATAAGAGTAATAGCCAACAGTATGAAAGAAAAGAGCATGGCAGGTTTGGCTATACGGGAATATTTTACATAGTTGATTAAGTGTGAAATATAACAAACACCTATTCCCAAAGAAAGCATAAGGAAATGTTTGAAAAACATAGAGGTTACGTCCCCACCTCTGCTTTCCTTTACAGTCTTTCCCATAGAGGAAAAAACCTCAACCAAAGATATAAGGATAAACAATATATATATTATCCAAATAACTTTATCGCCCTTTATTCTATATTTTTCATTTACTGTTATCATTTACTTTCTTATAGAGAAAAAACATTTTTTATATATTCCTTTGCTCTCTGCTCGGCTATATCTGGTGTGCCAGAAGCAGGAGAATAAACTACCGACATATCTTTGCTTGCAAGATGAAAGGCAAGTTCTACAGCCTCCTGCATATTTTTAGCAAGAACAACATTTATATTTTTTTTCAATCTCTCTATGGTCTTATCATTGGCAAAACTGTCTATAACTACAATTTGAGCAACTTTGTCTTTGATAACATCCATTTGTTGAGAAAAGTCTATTTCCTCTTTGTTAAGGTTCTCAAATATCCAAATAATAGAAGTGGTGCTTTGATAGAAAGCAAACCAAGTAGCATTGGGGCTAAGAGAAAAAGCATCATCAAAAAAAGAAATATTGCCAATTGTTGCCACATGCTGACGTTTGTGCAAGTTGCTCTGACGTACAAACATATTCATCAAAGCCTTATTTCTCATCTTATAGATTTTTTGATAGGCTTGCTCAGTAGAAGAGACCTTACTTTGATTGGGTGCTATAAAATTTTCTGCTGTCATCGTTTTTTTATCTTAATTTAAGGGTTACTATTGTTATTACTGCAAGAATCATAGATATAAGGAAAAATCTTTGAACTATTTTTGCTTCGTGCCAACCTTTCTTTTGAAAGTGGTGGTGTATTGGTGTCATAAGAAAAATTCTTCTACCCTCTCCATATTTCTTTTTGGTATATTTGAAATAAGAGACTTGCATTATTACACTTACGCTTTCCATAATAAAAATACCACAAAGAAAGATTAACAACCATTCTTTTCTTATCAATATGGCAAACACTGCAATTATTCCTCCTAAGGTCAAAGAGCCTGTATCTCCCATAAATACTTGTGCAGGATAGGTGTTATACCAAAGAAAACCTGCCGTTGCTCCTACAAAAGCCGCTATAAAAATAGTTAATTCTCCTATATCTGGAATATACATTATATTGAGATAGTTGGCAAAGATAATATTACCACTAACCCATGCCAAAATAGCAAGAGTGGAACCTATAATAGCCGATGTTCCTGTGGCAAGTCCGTCTATTCCGTCAGTAAGATTTGCTCCATTACTCACCGCCATTATAATAAAAATAACTATAGGAATAAATACCAACCATGCATATTTTTGATAATCTTTGCCAAGGAATTTTAGGAGTTTGGCATAGTCAAATTCGTGGTTTTTTACAAAAGGTATTGTTGTCTTTGTGCTATGTTCAGATTCTTTGGTAAACTGTTGTTTAGCATGTTCGTATGTAGAAGAAACATTCAAATTATGTGTTTGAGAATACTTTGCTATTTCTTGCTTTTCTTGTATGCGTATATCGGGAGAAAAGAACATAAGCGAACCAACCAAAATACCCAAAAGCACCTGCCCTACTATTTTGGTACGAGGACGCATTCCTTCTTTGTTTTTCTTAAAAACTTTTATGTAGTCGTCTCTAAACCCCAATGCTCCTAACCAAATGGTGGTTATAAGCATAATGACTATATATATATTGTCTAATTTAGCAAACAAAAGCACTGGAATTAGTATAGCAGCAAGTATAATCAAGCCTCCCATTGTTGGAGTTCCTTCTTTTTCTTTTTGCCCTTCTAATCCAAGGTCTCTTACCAATTCTCCTACCTGTTTTCTCTTTAAGAAGGCTATTAATTTTCCTCCAAAAACTATGGTTATAAGCAGAGAAAAAATAACAGCCATAGCGGCACGAAAAGATATATATTGAAATACTCCTGCTCCGGGTATTCCCAACTCCTTATCCAAATAATTAAACAAATAGTACAACATAACCTTTACTTTATATATTTGTTAATACTTCAAAACCTCTTCCCTATCATCAAAATGATGTTTTATATGATTTATCTCTTGATAATCCTCATGCCCTTTGCCCGCCACAAGAACAATATCATTTTTCTTTGCTAAGGTGCAAGCAAGTTTTATGGCCTCTTTTCTATCTGTAATACAAAAATGCAACTTTCCTTCTTTGTCTTCTTTTAAGCCCTTTTTCATATCCTCAATAATATCCTCCGGTTTTTCTGTACGAGGGTTGTCTGAGGTTAGTACAAGTATGTCCGATAATTTCTGTGCTATTGTTGCCATAATAGGACGCTTGCTTTTGTCTCTATCGCCTCCGCAACCTACTACACAAATAACTTTTTGCTTCTTTGTTCTGTTTATTTCGTTTATGGTTTTCAATACATTTTCCAAAGCATCCGGCGTGTGTGCATAGTCTATTATTGCCACTGCACCAGAAGAAAGCCTATATCTCTCAAACCTACCAGGAGCAGAATTAAGAGCAGAAAGATGTACGAGAATTTTTTCTTTGTCAAGTCCCAATGTTGTGGCAACAGAATATATAGCCAATAAATTATACGCATTGAACCTACCAACCAAAGGAGAAAATATCTCTTTATTGTCTATTACTATTTGCAAACCGTCAAAACTATCGTCCAAAACTACTGCCCTATAATCAGCCTTAGGACTTAATAAGGAATAGAAAAGTTTTTTTGCCTTAGTGTTTTGGAGCATAACTTCTCCGTTTTTGTCATCCAAATTACTAATAGCAAAAGATTTGGAAGTCAAATTGTCAAAAAACTTCTTTTTTGCCTTGATATAGTTCTCAAAAGTCTTGTGATAATCCAAGTGGTCTAAGGTTATATTAGAAAAAACTGCACAAGCAAAATTTAATCCCGCAATACGATTCTGTACTACAGCATGAGAAGAAACCTCCATAAAAGCATATTCACAACCCGCTGTTACCATTTGGGCAAACAAAGCATTAAGAGTTAGAGCATCGGGGGTGGTTCTTTCGGTAGGAAAAACTTGCTCGTTTATTCTATTCTCTATAGTGGAAACCAAACCACAAGCAATACCCATAGAGGAGAATAAACGATAAAGAAGTGTTACTGTTGTTGTTTTGCCATTGGTACCGGTTATTCCCACAAGTTTTAGTTTTTTCGTTGGGCTATCATAGTAATTGCTTGCCATAATACCAAGTGCCAAAGAAGAGGACTTTACTTTTATATACAGCACATTAGGATTTATATCCTCCTCTCTAAGCATTTGTTCCAAGACTATGGCTTTTGCTCCTTGCTCTATAGCCTTACTTATAAACAAATGGCCGTCTGTTTGCTCTCCTTTTTCTGCCACAAAAACAAAATCTTCCTTCACCTTACGAGAATCAAAAGCAAGTCCTTTTACAAATAACTCTTTTTCGTTTATTATTTGCTCTACTTTAACATGTCTTAATATTTCGTTAAGTGTTTTCATTTCTTTTTAGAGTTTGTTTTGTTTTTGTCTTGTTTGATAGTGGCTTTCTCTTTGTGAGATGTTGCGTTACTGGTATTTATGTTTTTGTTTTCTTTTATAGTATCCTTTTTTTCTTCTTTATTTGAAGAAAGGTTTAAGAAAACTTCTTGCCCGCTATGTATGTATTTTCCTTTTGCTATGCTCTGAGAAATAACCTTTCCATAACCGGCAAAACTTACCTTCAAACCCATATTTTCCAACATATACACAGCGTCTCTTATAGTCAAACCAACAACATTTGGCATAATACTCTTGGTAAATTGTTGCTCAGAGCAATGAGGCTTACCATTCATAGAATAAGTTTTTATCCATTGCGATTGAAATTTAGGAACAGAGAGCCCTAAATTCTTACACAAAAGGCTATAATTTTCAGCATTGCCATAGGTCATAATAGGAGCAAAGTTTTCTGTATTTTGATTTTTCTGTGGATAATAAAACTTACTTGTCCCTATAACCCTATCGCTTAACTCCCTAAATACAGGAGCAGCAAGGTCGCCTCCGTGTGTCAAAGCCTTATGAGGTTTGGATATAACCACTATACAAGAATATTGTGGCTCGTCTGCAGGAAAATAGCCCACAAAAGAGGCTCTATGTCTAAGAACTTGATTTTGATTATCGTATCCTATTTCAGCAGTACCACTTTTGCCCGCTATTCCATATGAAGTGTTTCTTAGTTTTCTTCCCGTTCCATACAAAACTACTCGTTTCAATACATCTTGTATTTTTGCAAGGGTTTGAGGACTGCACATTTGTTGTTTCAATACCACAGGGTCAAAATTCTGTATTATTCTTCCGTCTTGTGCTATGGACTGTACAAACTGAGGTTTCATAACCTTGCCTCCATTAGCAATTCCATTATAAAAGGTAAGCATTTGCAAAGGAGTCATAGCCGTAACATAACCAAACGACATACGCAAAAGGTCATCTACTTGCACCGTTTTACGTATTATAGGGGCGGGCTCGTGCAAAGTCAAATCACAATCCAATTTATCATAAGAAAAATATTGCATCAAATCCTCTCGCAACATTGGTCGCTTTGTTCTATCTTTGCAATACAAATCATAAATCAAAGAACTAATACCCACATTAGAAGACATCTCTAAGGCTCGTCTAAAAGACACATCCCCATGCCTTACTTTGCCTACGTCCTTTATATCTTTTATGGTGTTAGGAAAGTGTTTTACCCCCGTAGGAACTATATCAGAAGTATCTGCCAAGCCTTTGTCCAAAAGCATCATAGCCGTTACAATTTTAAAAGTAGAACCCGGTTCAAATCTATTGCTTATCGCTATGTTTTCTGTTTCTCTATAAGTACCGTCTTTTTGTTTGGTAAAATTTGCCATTGCTTTTATATGTCCGCTATGGGTTTCCATCAATATTACCGTTCCACTCTCAGCCTGATTACTATCCAGACATCTCAAAAGTGCTGTTTCTGCCAACTCTTGCAAAGAAACATCTATGGTGGAAATAACATCCAAGCCATCCTCCACCTTTATTTCCAACTCGTTATCCACAGGCACCCATTGATTAGGGTTGATACGTCTTTCCCATCTATAACCATGTACGCCCGATAACTTATTGGTATAGTATCCATCTATGCCGTCATAACAAGTATCACATCCTGCAGTCTCTCCCTTTACTTGTATTCCTATTGTTCTTCGCGCCAATTCTCCATATGGGTAAACTCTTTTGTATTTTGGCTCCTTTGCCATAACTCCCGACAGAACAAAGGTAGTGTCTTTTTTATCCTTACTTATGCGAGATATTCTTCCAAGTATAGGGAAACGTTTCATTTGGTTTAGTTGTTGCTCGCTTACATCCTTGTGTATAAGTACATAACGATTTTGCTTTCTTCTCTGAGCATCAAAAAATCTTTTGTATTCATTAGCCGATTTGTCGCCAAACATAGAAGAGAGTTTAACGCAAAGTTGCCCTATTTTCTTGTTATAATCTTCTTGTGGTATTATCCAATCAATAGTATCTTTTTTTGAAAAAGGACTTCTAACCTTACCTTTGCCCAAATCCAAATACAAATCCCAATACCTCAAAGAAGTAGCCAAAAGCAATTGTTCTCCGTTTTCACTATCTATGGCATAAATATTTCCTCTTCTTGCACTTACTTTGTGTTTGGAAATATTCCATTCTTTTGCCCTTTTATCCCAAAATTCGTTTTCAGAGGTTTCCAAATAAATTACTTTGCCAACAACAAAAAGAAATGGTATTATCATCAATAAGAAGATAACCGACAATGCTCTTGCTCTATTTTTGTTGTTAGTACTCATGTTCTTTATTTACTCTCCGAATTTTTTATACTATCCTCATAAATAATAATATCCTTTATAGGTTCTTTGGAAATGCCAACACCTATAGGCTCCAATTTAGAGTCTATGTAAGTCATTTGAGTAGTGTGTTGATAAGCAGTCTTTATTTGCAAATATCTTTTCTGTGCCTCTGATATTTCTTTGGAAAGGTTGTATATATCGGTTACAGCCTTTTCTTCATTATATCTTGTGCCTATATATATGATAAGCAACAAGACAACATATAAGATAAAAAGCAAATGCCTACTTACATATTTCTGAATAGCCTCGCCAGAATAGTTAAGTATGTTAGCCATTTTGACCTCCTTTTATTTTTTCACCAACTCTTAGTTTGGCACTGCGAGAGCGAGAATTTTTCATTATTTCTTCTTCTGAGGCTTGCAAAGGTTTCTTTATTATTATCTTATAAGGAGAAATAACATTGCCATAGAAATCTTTCTCTATCTTTCCTAAGGTATTTCCGCTTTTCAGCAAATTCTTTACCAACTTATCTTCCAAAGAATGATAGGATATAACAACCAACCTCCCACCTTCTTTTAGCAAAGAAGTACATTGCTCCAAACATTTGGTCAAATTACCTAACTCATCATTGACTTCTATTCTTAGGGCTTGAAAAACCTTTGCAAAATATTTGTTTTCCTTTCCCTTAGGAGCCAAAGGTCTTATAACCTCTATCAAATCCGTTGTACTTACTATTTGGTTTATTTCTCTTTGCTTGCTTATCCTATCAGCCAAATGACCGGCATTGGCAATTTGAGCATATTCCTTAAAGATTGCTTTCAATTGCTCTTTGTCATAGGTGTTTATTATATCGGAGGCTGTAATAGAAGAACGTCTATCCATACGCAAATCCAAAGGGGCTGTTTTGTTGATAGAAAATCCCCTTACTCCTTCGTCTATTTGATGAGAAGATATACCCAAATCGGCAAGTATTCCATCCACTTGGGTTTTGCGATAAAGTCTAAGGTGTTTAGACAGGTTGGAATAATCATCGTGTATAAGACAAAAACGCTCGTCATTGATAGTATTTTTTATTGCATCTTCGTCTTTATCAAAAGCATATAACTCACCCTCCGAGGAAAGATTTTCCAATATTGCCTTAGAATGACCTCCTCCTCCAAAAGTTAAATCCACATAGACTCCATTAGGATTGATATTCAAGCCTTGCAAAGTCTCTGATAACATTACGGGTATATGATATGTTTCGTTACTCATTCTTTCTTATCCAAACACTCATTCTAAAACCATAAAGATTTCTTTTACTCTTCTTTACCAAGTAATTCCTTAGCCAAAGATTTGTAATCAAAATCATCATTATCAAGGTTTTTGTATGTGTTGGCATCCCAAATTTCCATAAATTTTCCACTACCAACCACAACAATATCCTTTTCTATATTTACATTCTGTCTCAACATAGGAGGAATATTAAGCCTGTCAGCAGTATCCATTTCTATAAGATTGCTCTCTATATATTTGCGATACAATCTTTTGGCATCTGGGTCGTAAGGATTGAGCCTATCTTGTAGCGTTTTTACCTCTTGTTGAAAAGAATCATAGGTAAATAACTCCAAATAATTGTCATAGATAGAGCGTCTTATATAAAAACGGTTATCAGAAGAAAGATTCAACTGCTTAAGGAAAGCAGTCGGCAACCTAAATCTTCCGTTACCATCCATTTTGCAATATTCTACACCTACTATCAATGACATACTAAAAGTTTAATACCTTATAAAATTGCTACAAAATTACTATTTTTTCCCAAAACAATACTATTTTTTAAC
>JAUNWC010000017.1 GCA_030540495.1 Bacteroidota bacterium | reverse complement strand
ATCCCAACCTATAAAACAACCACAGCCTCCGAGTTAATATTCTTTTTTTGAATAGAAGTTTTTTAAGAAAATTTTATATCTTTGCATAAGAAAAGAAGAGGAAAGAGTTATGGCTAATTTTACACATTTACACGTACATACACAATATTCTATTTTGGACGGAGCCTGTGAAGTAGGCAGAATAGTAAAAAAAACAAAGGATTTGGGAATGGACTCTTTGGCTATTACCGACCATGGTAATATGTTTGGAGTTTTGGATTTTAGGAACAAATGTGTAAAAAATGGAGTAAAGCCCATACTTGGTTGTGAAATGTATGTTGCTCCGGGCTCAAGGTTTGACAAAAAAGTTACTCCTACGGGCAACAGACAAAGAAACAACCACTTGATTCTCCTTGCCAAAAACTTTGAGGGTTATCAAAATCTTATCAAATTAGACTCTCTTGCATTTGAGGACGCTGCCTTTTATAGAAACCCGCGTATAGACAAAGAATTATTATTTAAATATAGCAAAGGTTTGATTTGTTCTTCGGCTTGTGTGGCTGGTATTATACCTCAACTTTTGTTAAACGGAGAAGACGCTAAGGCAGAAAAAGAGGCTTTGGAGTACAAGGAGGTTTTTGGCGAGGACTACTATATAGAACTTCAACGACACTTGACAAACGAGGAGCAAATAAAAGTAACTCCCAAACTTATTGCTCTTGCCAACAAGTTGAATATAAAACTTTTGGCAACAAATGACGTGCATTTTATTAACAAAGATGATTTCTTTGCGCACCGAATACTTATCTGTCTTAACACAGGAAAGAAACTAAGCGAAGATACCAAACTTGCTTACACGGGGGAAGAATGGTTGAAATCTCCTGAGCAAATGGCGGAGTTGTTTAAAGATGTACCCGAAAGTGTTAGCAATACTCAAGAGGTAGCCGATAAGGTGGAAATCTATGAATTGGAACGCAAACCTATTCTACCCGTTTTTGATATTCCCGAGAGTTTTGGAAAATTGGAAGACTACTATGAAAAATACCCCGAAACAAAGATAAAGGAAGATATAGAGCAAAGTTTGATAAAGAGAGAAAAACTTTCCACAGAGGCTTCGCAAGAAGAAAAAAATGCTTTGGTAGAAAAAACCTTAAAAGACAAGGGAGGGTACGACAAACAAGTAAGGACGATTTTTGATTTTGAGTATTTGAAATTTTTGACCTACGAAGGAGCAAAAAAAAGATATGGCGAGCCATTAAAAGAGGAGGTTATAAGTCGTATAGATTCTGAATTGGATACTATAGAATGGATGGGGTTTCCGGGATATTTTCTTATTGTACAAGACTTTATAAACTATTCAAGAGATAACCTTGGAGTAGTAATAGGACCGGGTAGAGGCTCGGCTGCCGGTAGTGTGGTGGCTTATTGTTTGGGTATAACTCAAATAGAACCAATGAAATATGATTTGCTATTTGAGAGATTTTTGAACCCTGACCGTATATCTTTGCCCGATATTGATGTAGATTTTGATGACGAGGGAAGAACAAAAACTCTTCACTATGTGCAGGAAAAATACGGAGCAAGCCATGTGGCACAGATTACTACCTTTGGCTCAATGGCTGCAAAGATGGCTATAAAGGACGTGGCAAGGGTTTTGGAATTGCCTCTTGCGGATAGCAATCGTTTGGCAAGTTATGTACCTGCCAAACCGGGTATTACTTTGGAAAAAGCCTTGCAAGAATCCTCAGAATTAAACAACGCCTTACAAAACGGAACAGAGTTAGAGAAAAAGGTTTTGAAATATGCTATGGAATTAGAGGGGTCTTTGCGTAGTACGGGCGTGCATGCTTGCGGTATTATTATAGGACCTGATGATATATCCAACTATGTTCCTTTAACCAAACCCAAGGATTCGGAAATGATGGCCACTCAGTTTGAAGGCAAACTAATAGAGAGCGTGGGAATGATAAAAATGGACTTCCTTGGGCTTGCCAACCTTTCCATAATCAAAGACGCCTGTGCAAATATCAAAAAAGCACACGGAATAGATGTAGATATAGACAATGTGGATTTGGAGGATAAGAAAACTTTGGATTTGTTTGCAAGAGGAGATACTACAGCGACGTTTCAATTTGAAAGCGAGGGAATGAAGGCTCATTTACAAAACCTAAAACCTGACAAGTTTGAAGACCTTATTGCAATGAATGCTCTATATAGACCAGGTCCTATGAGTTATATACCCTCATTTATAGACAGAAAACATGGCAGGGAAATCATAGAATATACTTTTCCTCAAATGGAGAAGTACTTAAAGGATACCTATGGTATTACTGTCTATCAAGAGCAGGTGATGTTGCTATCTCGTCTTTTGGCTAATTTTACTCCGGGGCAAGCCGATACATTGCGAAAAGCCATGGGTAAGAAAAATTTGGCTCTTATGTCTGAGTTGAAAGAAAAGTTTGATATAGGTTGTAAGCAAAACGGATTGGATAAGCAGAAGACCGATAAGATATGGGATGATTGGGAAAAGTTTGCTTCTTACGCTTTCAACAAATCTCACTCTACTTGCTATGCCTTTGTGGCTTTTCAAACCGGATATTTAAAGGCTCACTACCCAGCAGAATACATGTCTGCAGTGCTTACTCACAACTTAAAGAATATTAGCAACCTTACTCTTTATATAGCCGATTGTCAAAAACACGGAATAGATGTTTTGGGACCTAATATTAACGAGTCTGACGTGGATTTTATGGTTAATAATAAGGGTGAAATTCTTTTTGGTTTGGCGGCTATTAAGAGCGTTGGACTTGCGGTTGCTCAGTCTATAATAGAGGAAAGAAAAAAGAACGGAGAATACAAATCTATAATTGATTTTATGGAAAGAAACATTGGCAATTCTTCGGGCAAACAAACCATAAACCGCAAAAGCATAGAGGCTTTGGTTAAGAGTGGAGCATTTGATTGTTTTAAGGATGTACATAGGGCGCAATATTTATATATAGACAAAAACGAAGTCTCTTTCATAGAACAACTTATGAAATATTGTGCCAAACAAAAAGAAAACGATTTGTCTTCTCAAGCCTCGTTGTTTGGAGGAGGCAGTGTAGAAGAAGAGGAAGTCTCTATAAGTTTTCCAGATTGTGAGCCTATGAGCAAGTTGGATATGCTCAAAGAGGAAAAAGAAATGATAGGTTTTTATCTTTCCGGGCATCCGTTAGACATATACGAAAACGAAATATCTACCTTTGTATCAGATAGTTTAATAGAGTTAGAAGATTTGGAAAACTTATATAAAACTAAATCTACAGCAAGTCTTTCTTTTGCCGGAGTAATTACTGACGCAAGAGAAGCCGAGGGAAAAAACGGCAAAAGATATGGTTTCTTTACTTTAGAAGACAAAGAGGGGCTTTATAGATTTTCTCTTTTTGGACAAGACTATTTGGATTATAGCAAGTATTTGAAAACAGGACTGTTTGTTTTTGTTAAAGGTTTTGTTACAGAAAGAAAATCAAAGGACAATGCAATGGTAAAGGAATTTAAGATAACAAAAATAGAACTTATGGAGGATATGTTTGGGAAATATGCTAAGACTCTTAAACTAAAAGTTCTATCCGATTTTATTGACGAAAATTTTGTAAAAAATATAACTCTTTTAGCAAAGAAAAACTCTGGAAAAGTGGGCTTGGAATTTTCTATACACGATGCTCAAAACAATGTAGATACAACTCTTATTGCTCGCAAGTATAAGGTGGCAATCTCTCCTTTCTTACAGGAAATCAAACCCATGCTTAACACTGGGATTATAAATAAATTTAATGTAGAGACCATAGGACTATAATGGCTTATATTCCTTTTTCTCTCATAGAAGAATTAAGCACGCAAGAGGACTTTTGCTTAGCAGGTGCCGTGGGAATAGAAGAAATAAAAGAAGATTTCTTTAATATTTGGTTGCAAAAGGATTTGTATGCCTCCATGTCTTATATGACAATGTACAAGGAGAAAAGACAAAACCCTGCTTTGCTTGTAGAAAATGCCAAAAGTATAATTTGTTTCCTATATTCCTATAATGACGAAAGAGTAGATAAGGAAAGTTCAATAAAAATAGCACATTATGCTCAACGCAAAGATTATCATTATGTTATAAAGGAAAAACTAAATAAAATAATAACAAAAATACAGGAAAAATTTAGCGATTTTGAGGCAAGAGCCTTTGTTGATACTGCTCCTATATTGGAAAAATATTGGGCAAAGAAATGCGGGTTAGGGTGGATAGGCAAGTCCTCGCTCTTAATCAATAAAGACTATGGCTCAAAGGTATTTTTGGGAGAAATTATTTGCAATTACCAAACAGATTACAACACCTCTGGGGCAGAGAACAAATGCGGGAATTGTTCTTTGTGCCTGAATGCTTGTCCAAATAAAGCCATAAGCAAAGGAAATCTCTTTGATGCAAACAAATGCATATCTTATCAAACAATAGAAAATAAAGAAAAAATCCCTGATGACTTTGAAACTATGGGCTTTGTGTATGGTTGCGACATTTGTTTAGAGGTTTGCCCTTGGAACAAAAAAGCAATAAAAATACCCGACCAAGATATTGAAACCAAAGAATTTATAAAAACAATTTTAGAAAAAATAAAGCAAGGGAATTTAGAGAAAAAAGATTTTAAGCAATTGGCAAAACTTTCTCCTATAAACAGAATAAAATACGAAAAATTTTTGAAAAATATAGGTTGTAATAGGTTGTCATAAATTGGAGGCTTTAGCCTCCTATAAGTTAGCATAGGTTATTATAGGTTAAGATAGGAGACACATAAGCGGTATGATAAAGAGTAGCGGCTTTGCCCTCCTATCTTAACCTATAACAACCTATCCCAACCTATTACAACCTATTCCCGCCTACAAAAAAAATAACTAAACTTATTTTAATTTTTTTTCTCTTTGCTACAAAAAAATTATATCTTTGCAAAAAATAAATATCTAATTAAGAAATGAAAAAACATTTAGCAATATTGTCGGTGCTCGTTGTGGTAGTAGGTTTGCTATCCTCTTGTAGCAGTAGTGAGGATTGTGAATGCACAGCAGTAGATAAGATTATTTCTGGCACAGTTACCAATACAAATGAAAAGGGAGAAGAGTATGCAGAAAACATTTATTCCGATGGCGAAAATAGAAGTTTTTTGTTTTCGGATTGGGGAAAAGATTGCTCGGAAATAACCTTAGAAGATGTGCCAGAAAAGTGGCAAGGAATATTTACAGAGAATTGTGTTATAACTTGTTCTGAAAAATAAAAAAAATGAGATTAGTTATCAAAAATATAAAGAGTCTTATTCAAGTAGAAGATAAGGCTCGTTTGGCTGTGTGTGGCAAAGACATGGCAGAGGTAAGGAGCATAGATAATGCTTTTTTGCTTGTGGAGGATGGAGTAATAAAGGATTTTGGCTCAATGGAGACTTGTCCTAATGCAGATAAAGAAATAGAAGCAGAGGGACGAATGGTTTTGCCTTCGTTTTGCGACTCACACACTCACCTTGTTTATGCGGGTAGCAGGGAAATAGAATATATTGACAAGATAAAAGGACTTTCATACGAAGAAATAGCACAAAGAGGAGGTGGAATTATTAACTCTGCTTTGCGTTTGCAAAAAGCCTCTGAAGAAGAACTCTATGAGGATGCTATGCAACGATTGGAGAAAATAATAAGATATGGCACAGGTGCAGTGGAAATAAAATCGGGTTATGGTTTTACCACAGAAGCAGAGTTGAAAATGCTGAGAGTTATCAGAAGATTAAAAGAAAACTCTCCTTTGACCATAAAAGCCAACTTCCTTGGTGCTCACGGCGTACCTTTGGAATATAAAAACAATATAGAGGCGTTTGTGGATAAGATTATAAACGAAATGATACCAAAGGTAGCAGAGGAAGGCTTGGCAGATTTTATTGATGTATTTTGTGACAGAGGATTTTTTAGTGTGGAGCAAACAGATAGAATGCTTTACGAGGGAGTAAAACGTGGTTTGAAACCAAAAATACATGCCAACGAACTTGCCGCCTCTGGTGGTATTCAGGTGGGAGTAAAATACAACGCTCTAAGCGTAGACCATTTGGAATACACGGGAGCAGAAGAAATAAAATATTTGAAGTCTTCTATGACAATGCCAACAGTTTTGCCGGGAGCAGCCTTTTTCCTTAATATGCCTTTGGCTCCAGCAAGGGAGATGATTACGGCAGGATTGCCTGTTGCTTTTGCCTCAGACTACAATCCAGGTTCTTCGCCAAGTGGCAATATGCAACTTGTTCTTTCCTTTGCTTGTGTGAATTATAGACTTTTGCCACAAGAAGCCTTAAATGCTACAACCATAAATACGGCATACGCTATGGACGTTGTTGATAATTTAGGTTCTATATGTAAAGGCAAGAAAGCAAATTTCTATATTACCGAAAAAATACCTACTTTGGAATATCTACCATACGCATACGGAGAAAACAAAGTATATAAAACATTCCTTAACGGCAAAGAAGTATAAATATAACCTGATTGTAAAATGATTTTTTTTCCAAACTGCAAAATAAATATAGGCTTGTTTGTTACGGGCAAAAGGAAGGATGGTTATCATAATTTGGAATCCATCTTCTATCCTTTGGGATTGTGTGATGCTTTGGAAATGAGAATAAACAAAGAAGGTAAAACAAAATTTTCCCTTTCTGGCTTAGGAGTAAAAGAAGGTTACGTTAAAGAGGATGAAAACAACAGTGTATTAAAGGCTTTTCGTCTGTTAGAGAAGGATTTTCCAAATATAAAATCGGTTAAAATACATTTAAATAAAGGTATCCCGTGTTTTGCAGGTTTGGGCGGAGGTTCTTCTGACGCAACTTTTTGTTTAAAACTCACTGACTTTAAATTTAACCTTAACCTCTCTTCAGAGCAATATCACCATTATGCCTCTATGCTTGGCTCGGATAATATGTTTTTTGTAGAGAATAGGGCAAGTTTTGTTTGTGGCAGAGGAGAAAAAATGAAAAAACATTCTTTGAGCCTAAAAGATTATTTTGTAGTTTTGATAAAACCAAATCTAAATATTTCTACCAAAGAGGCTTACAGCAATGTAAATATAACAAAGAAGCCCTTTGACCTTAGAAATTTGAGAGTAGAGAATATAAGGGAATGGAAAAATTATGTAAGAAATGATTTTGAGCAAGGGCTTTTTGAGAAACATCCTATACTGTTGCAAATAAAACAAATGTTGTATGATATGGGAGCAATGTATGCTCAAATGTCGGGCAGTGGTGCAACTGTGTTTGGTATATTTGAGAAAGAGCAAGATTTAGGAGAGTTAAGAAAAAATAAGGAACTATTTGTATATCAAGAAAAGATAAAACAATAAAAAAATATATAGAATTATGAGTGAAATAAGAAATTTAGAGCCTAAAAGGGTTTGGGAAAATTTTGATATGCTTTGCGAGAATCCTCGTCCGAGCAAGCATGAACAAAAAGTAAGAGCAGCCATAATTGACTATGCAAAAAAGCACAATATTGCTTGTGTTACAGATAAAATAGGCAATATTATTCTTAAAAAACCTGCCACCTCTGGTATGGAAAACCGCAAAGGAGTTATTCTTCAAGCCCATATAGATATGGTGCCTCAGAAAAACGAGGAGGTAAAACACGATTTTGTCAATGACCCTATACAGCCATGGATAGACGGCGAATGGGTAAGAGCAAAGGGAACAACGCTTGGAGCAGATAACGGAATAGGAGTAGCGGCCGCTCTTGCTATTATGACAGACGAAACCTTACCTCACGGACCAATGGAGGCTTTGCTTACCATAGACGAAGAGACAGGTATGACGGGAGCATTTGGCTTGGAGGCTGGAGAATTGGAAGGCGAAATACTTCTTAATCTTGACTCCGAAACCGAGGGCGAACTTTATGTTGGTTGTGCCGGAGGAGTGGATGCTACTATAAAACTAAAATATGGAACCGAACCAGTGGAGACTGGTAGAACTTCTTTTGTACTTGCAGTTAAAGGATTCAAAGGAGGACACTCTGGTATGGATATTATACTTCAAAGAGGCAATGCCAACAAATCTCTGTTCCGTATATTGAAGGCTTTGGAGGAAGTGGATGTAAGATTGTGTGAAATAGAGGGTGGAAATATGCGCAATGCCATACCAAGGGATGCTATGGCAATTATTGCTTTGCCAACCAACAACACAGCAAAAGCAAAAGAAATAGTAGAAAAACTAAACAAAGAAATAAAGAACGAATTATCTGAGACGGAAAAAGATTTTACCATCTCTTTGGAGCCAACGGCTAATCCATCAAGTATGATGAAAGATTGTTGCTCAAAGAAAGTTATCAACACCGTTTATGCTCTTCCTAATGGAATATACAGAATGTCAGACAGTATGGCAAACCTTGTGGAAACTTCTTCCAATCTTGCAATAGTAAAAAGCGAAGAGGGAGTGGTTAGAATCTGTTGTTTGATACGTTCCTCTGTGGATAGTGAAAAGAAGGATTTTGCCATGATGATGAAGAGTGTAGTAGATTTGGCAGGCGATGAGATAGTATTTACGGGAGAGTATCCGGGATGGAAACCAAATATGAACTCAGCCATACTTAGAGAAATGCGTGAATTGTATCATAAATTGTTTGACAAAGAGGCTAAGGTTATGGCAATACACGCTGGTTTGGAATGTGGAGTTATGGGAGGTTTGTATAAGAATTGGGATATGATTAGTTTTGGTCCTACCATAGAGCACCCACACTCACCAGACGAAAGAGTAAATATCAAATCTGTTGGTTTGTTCTACAAATTCCTTGAAGAAACTATTAAAAACATACCTGTTAAATAGTGATTAGAGAGAATTTATCTCGCTGTAAAAAAACATTAAAGCCCTTGTTTGTCTTGGGGGCTTTAATGTTTTTTGTCTTTTTACTACCATTTAAAACTTATTCTCAATACAATGTCAGTGGCAACAATCATACAGAAATAAAATATAATCAAATAGATACAAAGGATTTTCAAATAGTTTTCCCTGATTATTATGAGCCAAAAGCACAAGAATTAGCACGTATACTTGATACTCTAATACCTAAGATATCGGAGAGTTTGACAACCACTACTCCCAAGGTGCCTATTCTCCTCCACCCTCCTTCTGCCAAGAGCAATGGTCTTGCTGTTTGGGCTCCTAAACGTATGGAGTTTTGGTCTTCTCCTTCTATGGACAACTATGCTTATCCTTATTTTTGGCAACTTGCTTTGCACGAATATAGGCATTCTTCCCAAATGCAAGCCCTTAATGTTGGCATTACAAAATGGATGGGCAAGATATTTGGCGAGCATATACCCGGAGCAGTATGTGGAATTTGGTTGCCATATTGGTTTTTGGAGGGAGACGCTGTGGTGGCAGAAACGGCTCTATCGCCCACAGGAAGAGGGCAAACACCTACTTATAATATGTATTTCAAAGCCATGATAGAAACAGGTAAATTATACAAACCAGATAAAATGTTGCTCGGAAGTATGAAGGATTTTGTCTTGGATGAATATGCTTTAGGATATTTTATGGTTTCGTATGCAAGAAAAAAATATGGCAAAGATATTTGGGGAGATTGTTTGGAGAACGTGGGCAGAAATTGGTGGAGGCTAACCTCTTTTGGGAAAACAAGAAATAGCAACAAAAATATAAGTTTCAATGATTTGTATAAAGAAACATTGTCTTTTATGCAAAGTCAGTGGCAAGAAAAAGAAAACACAAAAGACACTACCACTATTCCCATAATAAAACAATGGAACAAAGAAAATAAAGAATATTGCAATTACAAAAACCCTATTCAAATAAACGATACCACCGTTTTTGCTATCAAAACTTCGCAATTTGAGTCTCAGCAATTAGTCAGAATAACTCCCTCAGAGGAAAGAAAAGTCTTGTTTTTGCCTTATTTGGAAAATTATTATTTTGATTACAAAGATTCTTGCATACTTTATGCTCAATATTCTCCCAATATACGTTGGCAACAAGAGAGCAATTCCGATATAATAGAATATGATTTGAAACAAGATAAGTACAGAAGAATAACCTCTAACTCTATTTTCTTTAACCCTGTTTATCATTTTTCAGACTCTTTGTTGGTAGCAATCAGGACAGATAGTTTGGACAATCAAAGTCTTTCCATCATTGCTCCCGATTCCAAATTCCTAAGATATAGAAAAATAAACGAAATCATACACTCCTCTTTTCTAAAAGACAAGTACTTGAAAGGCTCATATGGTTTTTCTTATCCTGCCATAGATAAGGCAAGTGGAAATATATTTCTTATTTCCACCGACGCAAATGGAAAACATATAGTAAGATATAACCAAAACACCGATGATTTTACTGAAGTTAGCAAATCAAGTTACGACAACATTAGCAAACTAAAAATTTTTAACAACAGAGTATATTTTATAAAAGATATTGACAACTGCTCGCAAATAGTAAGTATAAATATAAACGATACTTCCGATATGCAAATACACACAAACGAGAAATACGGAGTGGATAGTTATTTTATTTATGATAGTACCATTTGTTTGAGTACTTATACTGCTAATGGGTTTCGTATAGTGTCTTTGCCTTATTTTGCAAAAGCATACAACCTTAACCAAACCTCTCCTTTGTTTGATTTGACCATAATCAATCAAGAGCAAGAGAATTTTATCTTAAACAAGGATATGATAAAAAAGGATACTGTTTTTGAAGTAAAAAAATACAATAAGTTTTGGCATGGTATAAATATTCACTCTTGGGCGCCCATCTTTGTGGATATACAATCGCAAGAATTGGGCTGGGGAGCAAGTATTATGTCTCAAAACCTGCTTTCTACCTCTGTACTCAGTGCGGGGTATAACTATCATATAAACGATAAAAATACTCTTTTTGTTCATTATACTTTTTCGGCTCTTTATCCTATTTTGGACTTTACCCTTAATTTTCGTCCGAGGGATGTGAGTAGGAATTTGGATTCCAATCTTGTAAAGTATCTTAATTTTGATGAAATAAGCCTTAAAACTGATATTACCCTTCCTTTTACATGGACAAACAGAAACTTCTATAACAACTTAAACATAAGTTTTCACTATTCTTTGACAAATATTTTTAACAACGAAACCAAAGTTCCTATTACTCTTTTCAACTCTATGGGTTATTCCTTACAACTTGCCAACTATGCCTCACAGGCAAGCAACGACCTTTATCCTCGTTGGGGGCATATAACCTCCATAAAATACACAAGAACTCTAACATTAGAAAATGCTTATATACTTTCTTTCTCAAGCCAAGTTTTTATTCCTGGTCTGTGGAGAAATCATAGTTTTGCCATTACTTCCTCTTGGCAGATAAATACACCCGATATTTATTATTTTCCCAATGAAGTCAATTTTGTCAGAGGTATGTACACCATACTTCCTAAGAAATACTGTGGCTTGCTTTTGACCTATAACTTTCCTATAATCTACCCCGACTCCGGCATCAAAAACCTCTTGTATATCAAACGACTTATTGCCCGACCTTTCTATAATGTTGGCTCATACGACAAAGAGATTTTTCGTTCTTTTGGCTCTGATATTCTTGCCAAAATACATGTTTTCACAATTACTTTTCCCTTAGATGTTGGTATAAGAATGGGGTATGTACATAAAACTAAGCAGACTTTTGCCTCGCTGTTGTTTAATATAAGTATTTGATTTTAAGCATATTTCTTTTCAAGAAGAAAATATATAAAAAACATTAATATTTTTTATAATAATTGTTTACTCTCTTCGTTATATCGACATATAAAACAAAAAAAATAAAAGAATGAAAAAGAATGCTTTTATGTCAGGTTGTCTAACCTGCATGCTGTTTCTATTATCAAATAATCTCTTTGCTCAGAAATGGATAAGCCAATTTGATTTATTTTCCAAACAGTTAGACCATTATATTATTGCAAAAGTTAATACAAACTCAGAGGAAGA
>JAUNWC010000298.1 GCA_030540495.1 Bacteroidota bacterium | reverse complement strand
ATAAGTTTTCTTAACTTTGCAAACAAAAAAAAGAATGTTAATAAGGACTTTTGACGACAATCTTTCAGAAAGGCACTTGCAAACCATAGTTAAGGCTTTGGAACAGGAGGAAATAATAATATTGCCAACCGATACCCTATACGCCTTTGTGTGCGATATAAACAGTAGAAAGGCGGCTCAAAATCTTGCCCAATTAAAAGGTAAAGTTCTACAAAAGAGCAATTTTTCTCTCCTTTGCGAGAGCCTTTCACAAGCAACCAACTATATTAAACCTTTGAGCAAACATCAATTTTCTTTTATCAAACATCTTTCCACCGGAGGTTTTACTTTTGTATTGACAGCAAGCAATTTTACTCCCAAAATCTTTATTTCCAAAAAGAAAACCATAGGCATACGTATAACAGAATCAAATATTTGTAAATCTATAATAAGAGAAATGAATAGACCGCTTTTGGTTACCTCTGTACCACATAGCGAGGATATGGAACAAGAGGATTTTATGAATATAGAACTTTTGCACGACAATTATGAGGGAAGAATAAATATTGTGGTAGAGGGAGAGAGTTGTAAGAACATACCTTCCACTGTGGTTAATATGTTGCAAGAAGAGTATGTAATAGAAAGGCAAGGATTGGGAATAATAGACGAATAAAAATCTTATGAAAGGTTATTTTTTTTGTTTGTGCTGTTGTTTGTCTTTGATTTCTATGCTTTTTGCTCAGAAGGAAAAAGACTATTATAAATCTATGCAACGAGCCATAAACGAAAAGAACTATATTTTAGCCAAAAACGTTTTTTCCATTGCCAACGAGGAGGAGTATTACGATATGTCTTCTTTGGAAAGATTGCTTTGCAGAGTGCATTATATGGAAAAAGACTATAAGGCTTCCTATCTTTTGGCAAAAAAACTATTTGATGAGGATGAAAACGACTTTCTTTCCGATGTTATTCGTTGGACATATTTGTCAAAAGACAAAAACAACGACAGTATATTTTGTGAGGAGTTGGAGGAATATGATTTTAGCAACTTTGCAAATAGCGTTTTGTATGATTTGGATATAATGGAAAAGGAAGATTTAAAAAGTATATGTCTTTGTATAGAGCGAAAACTTGCAAGCAATGATGACCTAAGTAGAGCAGAAAAACAATCTTATAACACCCTATCTACCCTTCTTTATTACAAACAAAAAAACTATATGCAGGCTTATAACAAAGCCATAGATATTTTTTCTACTGATAATATTTCGGTTATGGATTTTGTGCTTGGACAAATAAAAGAGGAAAGCAAAGAATATGCCTCAGCCATAGCCTTTTACAACAGTGCTATACGCAAAGGATATAAGGATTATGAAGCCTATTTGCATAGAGCGTTGTGTAAGGGGTATAATACAGATTATCTTTCTGCCAATATTGATTTGGATACCTGTTTGAGTATAAGGGAAGATTATTTTGTCTATTATCTCAAAGGCGTGAATTATAATCATTTAAGAGATTATAATAACGCCCTTTATGCTTTATGTATGTCCATCTCTCTTTGCGATACTTTTGCACAGGCTTATAATTACAGAGGTATAGTGTATTCCAATGCAGAAAAATACGAAATTGCTCTTTTGGACTTTCGTACTTGCTTGGCTTTGGATAAGAAAACGCCTTATATACACGACAATATAGGCATAGCCCTTGAACGAACGGGCAATATACCTGCAGCAATAGAGGAATATCTTTTGTCTATAAAATATGAGCCAAAGTATTTTGATGCTTATTATAATTTAGGGAGAATTTACACCAATTATCATTACAATTCAAAGGCTCTTAGATATCTAAGAAAAGCCTTAAAATTAGAAACAGAAGTATCTGATATTTATTTTCTTATAGGGCAAAATCTTTTGGAAATGGGCAAAAAAGACTATGCCTGCGAATATTTCTTTACGGCTTTGGAAATGGGTCACACAGAGGCAGAAGAAAAAATATCCTCCATAGACTGCAACAAAGAAGAAAAGAAAAAATAAAACAAAAATTATCCTGTCCAACCTATTATAACTTATGCT